>NZ_JAMZMM010000507.1 GCF_024178385.1 Limnofasciculus baicalensis BBK-W-15
GTGGGGAGTGGGGAGTGGGGAGTGAGGAGTGAGGAATGGCTAATCGCTAATTGCCTTTCCCCAGCCCCTAGCCCCTAGGCTCTAGTCCCTAGCCCCTATCTTCCTATATTTTGACAACTTTCGACACCTACCCTATGCAACTACTAACAACTCAGCCTAGCTCACCAACAGCCATCGATGCCCCGAATCATGGCTTACCTGTCACAATTATTACGGGATTTCTCGGTAGTGGCAAAACTACTCTCCTCAATCATATCCTAACCAATCAGCAAGGCTTGAAAACTGCGGTTCTCGTCAATGAATTTGGTGAAATTGGCATAGATAATGAATTAATTATCTCCACTGGCGATGATATGGTGGAACTAAATAATGGTTGTGTCTGCTGCACCATTAATGATGATTTGGTAAAGGCAGTTTACAAGGTACTGGAACGAAAAGATCAGGTAGATTATCTGGTAGTAGAAACTACAGGGTTAGCAGATCCTTTGCCAGTAGCACTTACTTTCCTCGGTACAGAATTGCGAGACATGACTCGCCTCGATTCAATTGTCACAGTAGTAGACTGCGAAAATTATAGTCTGGATCTATTTAATAGTGAAGCAGCTTTTAGCCAAATTGCCTACGGAGATATTATTTTACTCAATAAAATAGATTTGGTGGATGAAGCGGATGTGAATTTACTGGAAGCCAAGATTCGCCAAATTAAAGAAGGGGCAAGAATTATCCGGACAAAAAATGCTCAAGCACCACTACCTTTAATTTTAAGTGTGGGTTTATTTGAGTCAGATAAATATTTTGCTAGTGAGTCATCAGGTCATAATCATGACCATCATAACCATGAACATCATAATCATGACCATCACGACCACGAACATCATGACCACGAACATCACGATCGTGAGTGTACCCCAGAATGCGATCATGACCACGAACACGAACACCATCACCACTCCAATCACTTAGAAAATGATGGATTTATTTCTCTTTCTTTCCAAAGTGATAAGCCCTTATCTATCAAGAAATTCCAAAATTTTTTAGACAATCAAATGCCAACCAATGTATTTCGCGCTAAGGGAATTATTTGGTTTGACGAAAGTCCAAAACGTCACATTTTCCACCTCAGTGGTAAGCGATTCACAATTGAAGATGATGAGTGGAAAGGGGAAAAGAAGAATCAATTGGTACTAATTGGGCAGAATTTAGATCGCGATAAATTGCGCGAACAAATTGAGAGTTGTATTTGTTTACCTTCGGTTAATCGAGGTAATGGGTTTGGTAAGTAGTTATTGGTTTTTGGTCATTAGTCATTAATCATTGGTTATTGGTTATTACCCATCCTCCCATTTCCACGATGCGTGTTATAATTCAACGAGTTAAATCTTCTCAAGTTACAATTAATGGTATTGTTGTGGGTAAAATCGGTAGAGGATTAAACCTACTCGTCGGCATTGCCGATACTGATACCGAAGTCGAACTTGATTGGATGGCACGAAAATGTTTGGATTTACGATTATTTTCCGGTAATGATGGTCATGGCGATCGCTGGGAAAAATCGGTTCAAGAAATAGGGGGTGAATTACTAGTTGTCAGTCAGTTTACCCTATACGGGGACTGTCGTAAAGGTCGTCGTCCATCCTTTTCTCGTTCCGCTACACCCGAATCAGCCAAAAAGTTATATGAAAAATTTGTTGAGAAATTGCGCCAAAGTGGGTTGAAGGTGGAAACGGGTGAGTTTGGGGCGATGATGGAGGTTTTAATCGAAAATGATGGACCAGTGACGTTAATATTGGAACGAGAGAAAGAGTAAATTTATCGTTAAATAGGAGAAGAGTGGTGACAGATAAAGCAAATTTTTCAGGAGTTAAAGTTCATATTTCTTGGCACAGAAAAGGTTTAACACTTGAAGATGCACAGAAAATCAAATCTTTGTTAGAGGAATACAAGATTCCCTCGACAATTTTTCGACACTCAGATCCATATATACCAGATGCAATTTTCATAGGGAACCTTGTATCTGCTGAAGCGGCAAGGCTAGTTCTGTTATCATTACCATACCAGATCAAATATATCTTTAGACCAGACTACCCTCAAACAGAAGGTGGGGATTCATCGGGTTTACTCATAGGTATAGGGTATATGTCTACTCATAGTCAACCCGATGATAATTCACAATTAAAACCTGTGGAGGTATCGCAGTCAGATCTAAATTCATTACTTGAGCCAGAATTATCAACCAATGAGTTTCAGCGTAGATTGCATCGCATTACAGGTTGTTTGTAACGACAGCAGAAGATAAGCAACTTCTTTGACACTCCCCGGTCTAAAGACACGGGGATTCTTAAGACATCGAGCGCCTTAATATCCTGATAAATCAGGTTCCCAGGCTCATTACGTTTGCCATAAGGGCGTAATGATATCTCCACAAGGTTGTTTCGGGCGTATACTTTCCTCCAGTCCGGGGGTAGGTTTTTACGTCTTATACTGACCTATTAATTATATCATGGCAGACTCAAGTCTGCCAATGCCTTTCATCCCCGGACTCAAGTCACGGGGTTTTCAGGCTATTTTCTTATAAGTCTAAATCAAACCAAAATCTGCTACCAACTTATGGATTGTTGGTTTCCCCAAAAACAATTGGCTCAAACCAATTGCCCACAACCCACAATCAAAAACAAGGGGCTTGATCCCCTTGTCTACAACCCACAATCAAAAACATTCAATTTTCACTAGTACAATTTTCCAGTTGAACAAGAGCAGAATGAGCCACTGCTAAACTAAAACGCACTTGTTCAACTACAGATAACCTCGTCCACTCTACGGGTTGGACAAGGGATGCTAGGCTTTGGGTAGGCTTGTCTGGCATACTTCGCATCGCATAAGCCCAAGGGCGAGCTAAAAGGAGCAAATCATCTTCGCTCCAGTTAGGTAACAAAGGTTTGACGCACTGGACTAGTCTATCTGCCAAAGATAAATTACTATGGAAAACTTGTTGAGCTTGGCGTGCGATCGCATCGAGCCATTCCTGGGGGCAAGAGGTGGCAAACCGCTCGGATAAATAAGACTTCAAGCTATCTGTCGAAGATAATACCACAGATGAAAAGCACTGGTGCAACTGATTGAATAAAGCCTGAGAATTGGAGGCAAGCTCTTCCTCCTCTGGGTAATAGTCGAGCCAGAATCCTGCTTCGAGTTCCTCAAAATAGGTGTATGCTGCTGGTTCACTCGGATTCCAAGGATAACAATCCTCTTGTGAGATTAAAAGTGCCTCTAGTAGTTCTCCTTGTATTTGACTCAAAGCATCCTCGCAATCTTGATATTGAATAGGTTGGCTTGTCATAACGCCTCTCCTGGACTCTGTTGTAGATGAAACCTGACATGGATAACTACATTGGCATCCTAATCAGTTCCGTAACCATCAATAGAATACTTTATCTTAGCTTTCCTTTCTGGTTATGGGGGGTGTGGACACTTGGAGTGGT
>NZ_JAMZMM010000508.1 GCF_024178385.1 Limnofasciculus baicalensis BBK-W-15
TAACTCAAAACGGACTTCGTCCCGCTGCGCTAACAAAACTCAAAACTCAAAACTCTCCACTCCCTACTCCCCACTCCCCTATTTTAACGTCGGGGGTTTGGAGACTGATTAGAAGGTGGGTTTGATTGCATAAATTGCACGGCTTCTTGAGATGGCTGTAGGAAAAATTTCTCTAAAACGGGATCGTTATCGTTTTTGAGAGTGGCAATAACATCTTCTAAGGTAATTACTTCTATTGAAACTTTGGCTGCTATTTCAGGATTTTGTGCTGTTATTTCCTGCAAATTCTTTTGAAGTTCTTCTTTTTCAAAGAATAAAGGAATTACTTCGCGATCTCCGTTTTGTCCGGGCAGATATATTTTTTTATCTCCCACTGTTGCGACTGCTACAAATAGAGGGACTCCAGGAAATCTCTCTACTTTTTGACCGCTCTGTTGGAGTAATGCGAGCGCTGCATTCACTTGTTGCTGCTTCGGTAAAAAGTCAACGGCTATCCGCTGCTGTTGGGTTTTGTTTGCTGCCTCTAATTGTTTATAAATAAACCCTAAAGATCTAGGCATAATCTGCAGGTTTTTTGCTTCCTCTGGTTGACTGGTTTTTAGCTGAGTTAAAGCAGTCTGAGCATCTTGTGGACTCATAAATAGTGGAGTTACCACTACTGTTTTCTTATCATCACAACTGCCTGGTTCACCTGTTTCCGGTGCCACGCACTGACTGATAGGAATACCATTTGCTTGAGCTATCATAAAGACTGGCACTGTTCTTAGGGCTGAGATAACTTGCTCTTCTGTTAGTGCCATTACCCGTAGATTCCCGGAAAATAAGGAACCGATTAGGGTAGTACAGACTAAACCTAATGTTGTACTGAAGCGGACTAATGATTTCATTGAAATTACCTGATAGTTATACTTGAGGAACGCGATGGGTACGGCTCTACTCGTTGATTTGTTTGTCAGACCTATTGATTCTACTGTTTAAGTTAGGCGATAGTTAGGCATGAATTATAACAGTCTTTGCTTTGGTTGAGCGGTCAGGTTTCCTGACTCGGTTTAATCTTACATAGTTCCACGACTTGTCCGTTGTACCCCACACTATAAACTATCTTTTATACATTTTTATAGTATAAATTGCGTGATTCTAGTTTAAATACACAAAGCAAGAGTCCTGAGCAATACTCAGAACCCTTATTGCATATAGTTTTTTCTTTAATCGGGATGACAGGATTCGAACCTGCGACCCCCGCATCCCAAATGCGGTGCGCTACCAAACTGCGCTACATCCCGTAGTTATAATGTTCTATTCTATGGCAATTAGCGCATAAAACAACACATTTTTCTATCTCCCCTTTGATCCTGGCTAATGACGCACCTCTAGAAACAAAATCCGCTATGGCAAAATCTTTTTCTCCAGGGTCAAGATGATGAAAGTCTAAGGCGCGATAGTCAGCGAAGCCACATTTAGTACAAAATAAAGTTTTCTTGTATTCGGCAAACCCAGCATATATTTCATGCCTGCGCTCTTTTTGTCTCAACTGCTTGCAGGAACGGCACTTGTGCCGTCTGTAAGTTTTGCCGCTGACAATTGCCGCTATCGAGAAATTTTCTTCATCTTGTTCTATGCCACAGTACCTACAAAGTTTCATCAAAACTGCAAATTCCGTGCATTAGTAAGCTCTTCTACATCCCCGTACTGGGATATTATAACCTGATTTCGCCTCTCTTGTGTAAAGTTAACTCTATTAAGTTAACCGTATCAAGCCAACTCTGTCAAGGGAACTGGGCAACTAAATTTCAATCAGGATACCAAAACATGCCTTTGATCCCTTCTGGATCTGGCATAAATCCCATTCTCCGATAAAAATTCACCACATGAGGATCGGCAAATAGGGTGATATTGCTAATATCCTCGTTGCGAAGTTTTTTAATCGTGTATCGCATTAACGCCTTTCCTAGTCCCTTGGTTTGGAACTCTGGGTGAACTACCACATCCCAAATTGTGGCATTAAAGGCATGATCGGAGGTAGCACGAGCAAAACCAATTAGCCGTCTGGTGACACCTCGCTGTTGCCACATAGACACAACTAAGAAGCTGTGTTGAATTGCTTTCCTCACTTTGCGCATGGGGCGGCGGGACCAACCCACAGCATCGCAAAGTTCTTCTAACTCGTAAAGATCGATGTCTCTCTCCGTGCTAAAAAATATGCGGGTGCTGGTGTCAGCGCGATCGCTCACCACTGGAACCCCGTCTGCTTCCAACCTTGTCTGGATGGAGGCAGTCTCAGCACTACCAAAAAAGCTTTTCCAAAAACCCATGCCGATTTGGCTGTCGCATTTTTATACTAATATACCCAACAACTAGCTGCTTCTTGCCGCCGGAGCGGATCAGAGCATCTGCGCGATCGAGAACTAACTTACATAGCAGTTTATCCTAAACACAACAGGTACAGCCAATAACTATCCTTGGGTTGTCACCACACCAGGAGTATCCCAGTCTCAAGAAAGGATGTTGGATTTTTCCATACCGATCCGAAGTGGCATAAACTTAAAATCTGGCGATCGGATCAATCGCCACGAATTTAGTCAAAACCAGCGTGAAATTGATGATAACACAACTATGCCACCCTATTCCCAAATCTCAGCAATCGGTCAAGACTCAATGTCAGACATTCTTTAGCTAGACTTAGGCTAAATAAGAGTAGTTAAGAGAGATTAACCAGATTTGGTAGGTTCGTTCCAAAAAGCTGACTTGGCTGTTGTATCCCAAAAAGCTTTTAATAAAAGCAAACGCCTCTTCCCCCTATTTATGGCTGCGGGTTTGAAATCATCAACACTAGAACTGCTGAAACGCTTTAACCGAGCGTTTCCTGAGTTTTATGAGCAGTTTGTCAGCTCTGAGAGTCAACTGCAAAACCTCCGACTGGCGTACAAACTGTACAAAAGCAAGCGGGTGGTAATCGAGATTAAACCAGAAGGCTCTAAAAGTGCCTTGCATTTCGCCTATCGCAATCAGTCTTTTCTCCTCAGTGACATTTTTGGGGTTTTGGCGGCTTACGGGCTGACTATCCACAGTCTCAGTCTCCATGGTCAAATTAATCCACCGATGTTGGTATTTATCAAACTGGTGGTTTCCCGTGGTAGCAAAGCCTTGACTAACAAAACTGGAGAAAATGTCGCTCGTGCGATTCGGGAGGCTTTGGCTGGGCGCTTTGAAGTGGAGGAGATGCTGGCTGTCGAATTTAATCTGGATGCGGGGTTGAAGCAGGTGGAAACCGAATTCTATGTCGATCCGGTTTTCCATCTCCCAGCTATTTTGATTGAAGCTGATAATCAGCCCGGTTTGTTCTACAAGGTTATGTATGCCATTTGGCAAGAGGATTTATTGGTAGTTAATGCCAATTTACTGGTGTGGCGCGGACGTACTAGGCTAATTCTGTACCTCCTAGGTCCTAATGAAAACTTGATACCTGAATATTTGGG
>NZ_JAMZMM010000089.1 GCF_024178385.1 Limnofasciculus baicalensis BBK-W-15
ATCCTCTGCTACTCTGATGAAGAAGTTCAAATCTATCCTGCCGTGACTAATCCTCGTGTCATCTGTCTTGGTGAAGTATTATTTGACTGTTTAGCGGATCAATTAGGAATCCCGCTTGAACAAGTTAAATCCTGGACTCCTTACCCAGGAGGCGCTCCCGCTAATGTTGCTTGTGCTTTGGTGAAGTTGGGTACTTCTGCTGGGTTTATTGGTTGTGTGGGGGAGGATGAACCGGGGAATCAGTTGATACAGGTATTGGAGGAGGTTGGGGTAGATAATAGAGGCATTCAGTGTCATCCTACCGCACCGACGCGACAAGTTTATGTGGTACGCTCCGAAAAAGGCGATCGCTCTTTTGCTGGATTTGGGGGTTTGGACACTTCGCAATTTGCTGATGCTTTTCTTGATGGTTCAAAATTACCGGAATCTTTATTTAACTATGGAGAGTTCTTAGTTTTGGGAACTCTGGAGTTGGCATATCCTCAAACTCGCTCGGCTATTAAAAAAGCACTGCAACTGGCTGAACAGTATGGATTAAAAGTTTTAGTTGATATTAATTGGCGTTCCATGTTTTGGCCTGAGCCTAGTGAGGCAAAACCATTGATTGAAGAGTTATTTAAACATGTTGATTTTCTGAAGATTGCCAAGGAAGAGGCAGCGTTATTTTTTGATACGACAGATCCCGGTGCGATTACCCATCGTCTTGATTCAGTGGAAGGTGTTTTAGTTACGGATGGGGATAACGGCTGTCATTATTGTCTGAATAATCATGAAGGTTATCTACCAGCATTTATGATGAATGTTCAAGATACAACTGGTGCTGGTGATGGATTTGTCGCGGGTTTTGTCCATCAATTGTGTCAAAAAGGATTGAAGTCGATTGCGACTGCGGAGTCAGGACGAGATGTGGTTAAATATGCTAGTGCGGTGGGAGGATTGACTACTTTGAAACCTGGTGCGATTGCGGCTCAACCTACTGCGGCTGAGGTGGAGGCATTTTTGGCGCAGTTTTCTGTATTTTAGCCCACATTCCGCACTTCAAACGGAATGTGGGTTATTAGCTATTAGCAATATTATCCCCAATTCTGTTGTGAGTCCATCAGACGGACTTTTCCATCGTGATATTCAGGCTTGTAATGTACAGAAATTGGTGTACCAAGAGCCATTTCTAGTGGTTGTGTTAATTCTTTACATACTTGCCCTGGAGCATTACTCACATCAATACTGAGAGTATTGTCTGATTTAATTAAAATTTCCACATCACCTGTTTTACCAGGGGCAGATTGAGGATTGACTTTGAGGAGTAGCCGCAAGTTGCCTGCGGCATCTTCCTGTCTTTGCGCTAATTCCATAAAGTTACGGCTTAATTCAGATAATACAATCTCTTCAGCGCGTTTTCTGGCTGCGGCATTGGCTTGAATTTGTGCCTGTAAATTCATCGAATTTGCTTGAATTTGTGCTAGGCGATCGCGGATCATAGGACTAAGATGGGCAATACTGTAAGTAGAGATGTGAGACATAGGATCGACTCCCAATAAAGCTAAAGTATTTTTACTCGAATGTCAAGGAAAGAATTAGGAGATAAAATTATTGTTAATAACTATTCCCGATTCTCCCTGCCCCATACTGCAAAAACTAACGTTGTCTAACTTGTACAGGAACCATAGGAGGTTGGTTTCGGAATCCTTGAATTAGATGCTGGTAATATTCTTGAGTAATATAATTCTGTTCCAGCAGTTGCTGTAAATTGCGTTCCATTATGTTAATTTCTTCTGGAGTCATGCTGCGCCATTGCAGATAATTATCAGCATTGCTAAAGTCAGAACGTAGAGTGCGAAATATATCACTATCTTGCAACTGATATTGCACCATACGGCCAGAAGATTTGACAACTTCGTTTCCCGCTAAAATAGTGGTTTTATTTGCCTCCTGACACTTAATAACAACCATTGGTACAGCAACTTCGCCAGTGACTGGCAGATTTTGCACTTTAATTGATTCGATAGATTCAGCAAACTCCTGCCGCTTTGTCAAAAATTCAGTCAGTTGGATAGATACAGCTTCCAGTAATTTAGCTAACTGTTGTTCCCTTGTTTGTCTTATCTGTTCAATTGAGTCAATAACCGAGGAGATAAATCCGGTATGCTGTTGAGAAATACGGCTTTCGACAGTTTTCTGAAAATGGGTTTCCATCATTTCAAAGATATATCTTCCCAAACGACGAATATCTGTCTGATAGCTTTTTCTCACAGTATGATTTAGACTGTCATAGCGGCGCGTGACTCGGTGCGTATCTTGTACTGATTTAGCATAACGTTCCTCAAGTCTTTGGGATGCAGTAGCAATAGCATCAATTTCTTCAGCAATAGCAGCATACTGTTCAAATAACTTAGTTTGTGCCTCCGCTTCAATTCCTCGGTTAACTTCTTGCTGCACCAAATTAACGGCTTGCTGTACAGCCTCCATCTGTGCCATAGTTACAGCTAAACTGTCCCGCATTTGGGTTACAGAAGCAGTAAATCCTTCCGCCATTTCTCGTTGAAGAAGACGAGAATCATTATGAAACTGATCCCCCAAACGGTCAAGATCTGTAGATAGCCTTGCTACCTCATTAGCAACCGCACTCGTGTCAACCCGAACTGTAACATTTCCTTCACTCATACTATCTTTAATGCTCCTTTTTATCGATCAATTAACTTTTGTTCTGACTCTGGAGGAGTCAAGAAATATTTAGTAGCATTGCGCACTTCATCCGCATAATCTCCTAATTGGCTGCGGCGAATTTGTGCTGCTTCTGCTTCTTCAGCTAGTTGAGTTTCTAGCTGTCGTGTAATATTGATAATTTCCTTGGTAGTTTGTCCTTGTCCCGTATTTATGTACTGGCGCATCCCAGCAGCAGTTGCTTGAGAGAGAATGCCCCGTGCCAGATAAAAGTTCAGCATCATATCAATCTGCTGCTGGGCAACTCTGGAACTGCTACCCATATTTTCCAATTTATCGCGTACTGGGCGAAATTCTTCTGTAAAAAGCTTGGCTTCTTCCCGTAATTTTGCAACTTCTTCTTCTACATTTTCACGTAATTCCGCTTCTTTCTCACGAATAATTCGGTTTCGTTCATCATGTTTTTCTAGCCAAAGAGCATCCCAAATAGGCAGAATTAAGTCATCTTTAACCTTGATCATTCTTGCCCATTGTGCCTGTTCATCGTTAAAACTTTCACTGCAAAGTTGGCAAATCCACTCTTGGCGCAGCGTATTGTATTTCAGGATGGCATTGCGTTTATGGAGTTCAATTTTTGGGTCATATTCAGGAATTTCTACCGCCATTTCCCCCATCAGTTCTTCATAAGTTTTTAGCCTGTCTTGTAGAATTATAAAATGTTCGGCATTGAGGTCTTCCCCTTGCCGTTTTGCCTGGTTTAGGTAGCGACGAATGTTATCCATAATACCACGGAGTCGCCGCAGATCTTCGCTGCGATGGAGTAGATCGAGTGTATCCGGTGGCACTTCGGTAAGGTCGGCTACAGCAACAGGTAACTGAGAGGTGCGGTATTGTTCCACCTGATGGCATTTGGGACAGTAAAAGCGCGTCAGGGGATAGTCGTAAACGCCGCGAATGCGATCGAGTCCATCACTTAAAATATTCATCAGAGAGCGATCGCGTGCTACTTTAGCATGGGTGATACAGGAATCCATCCTTTCTACGGCATCATTCATCATTGACTCAACGTTGATTGCTCCTAGCTGCTGCGCTTGGGCGGCTTCAGCGTTGGTCTGTGCTAAACTTTGCACGGCTCTAGAAATACCAGGATCTTCCTGTGCCAAGTGAAGTTGGGGTTGACCGTCTTGTAGGTGGGGAGACAGAAGCCGCAGACTATGTACTATGTTGTGATTAGCACTAAAAGCTGGAATGTCTGTAAGTACATCCACTGTATCGGTAAAAATTTGATTAGTAATTGATAGCACCTCGCCCATGTCTGCTTCAATCCCTGTCAATCGGGATCTATCTTGAAGATCAGTTTCCCCTGTTGGCGGTAACAAAATGGGTAATTCTTCCGGAATTTCCGCCAGCTTTTCGCTTAAATCTTGCAACCGATTTATACTATTAGGAATTTCTGGATAGAGAAGTGGCTGTTTGGGTTGAATCCCAGTAGCATCAACTACTAGTTTTCCATCCTCGAAGGGCATAATATTGACAACATAATGCAGCTTACCTAGGTGGGATACTACTTGGGGGATTTGTCGTTGAGGAATAGCTTGTTTTTCGGTTTCCAACTCCAGAATTTGCTGTTGTTGTTTTTTGTGGCTGAGATATGCGTAGTATCCACCTCCTGCCATGCCACCTAAACTCAAGGGTAAGAGTATAGTTTTTTGGAAGGAAAAGGGCAAAAGAATTGCCGATATACCAGCAATAATTGCTCCTGGTAGATAGGCTTTTTTTGTCTGTAGCCCTTGAAGTTCAGATTCAACTCGCTCTCCATCGGCTTTTTGTTTGGCAATAAAGTCTTCAATTGATTGTTGATTTGCCGAGGCAAATGCTAAAGCTAAATCCATGCCATCTGGAAGTGGCAGATCGTTTTGGATGATACTAGAAGGAAGTATTTTCATGGTTTGTTTTTACTTCTATTAGTTTGATTGTACGGTATTTATCGCTGGTTTTGGTGATTTTTCCGTTTTCATTTTGACAGTTAAATCAGTCCTGTTCAAAACCTTTACTAGCAGAAACTGCTCGCTGTTTTGCCCATGACCGAATTGATTGCAAGTAATCTGCCTGCATATCAGCAAATCGGGGTGTATTTTTGATAATGCGCTTCAAGTCTTCAAGGCGAAAAGCACGAGATTCAAAAAATGCTTCATATAAAGCATTGGTAATAGCATCCTCAATTTCTGCACCAATAAATTTGTCAGACAAAGTTGCCAATTCCTCTAATATCTGTTCCGTTTCCTGAAACTCACCCCTAGCTTCTGGGGAAGTTAATCGTCGCCGCAGATGCACCTTAAATATTTGTTTTCGCTCTTCAATATTGGGCAAATCCACAAAAAATATTTCATCAAATCTACCTTTACGCAATAGTTCAGGTGGTAGGCGGTTTATTTGATTAGCAGTGGCAAAAACAAATACTAAAGCTTGTTTTTCTTGCATCCAAGTGAGAAAATTACCAAACACGCGCCTGGTTGTGCCGCTGTCACCTTCACCACCAGAAGCACCGCCTAAACCTTTTTCAATTTCATCTACCCAAAGAATACAAGGTGCTAAAGCTTCTGCTGTTTGTAAAGCCCGCCGCATATTGGCTTCACTTTGTCCCACATAAACGCCAAAAACACTACTTATATCAAAGCGTAATAGCGGTAATTTCCACATACTAGAAATTGCCTTAGCAATCAAGCTTTTCCCGCAACCAGGCACACCTGTTACCATCACACCTTTTGGTGCTGGTAAGTTATAGCGTTTTGCCTCATCCATCCAAGTTCGATTACGCTTATCCAGCCATTTTTTTAAGTTTTCTAAGCCACCTACATCTGCCAAATTGAAGTCAGAACCCACATATTCTAAAGCGCCACTTTTCTTGAGAATTTGTTGTTTCTGTGCCAGGATTAGATCCACATCAGAGGCTGTTAATGCACCATTGCTTGCCATCGCCCGTGCAAAGGTTCCTTCTGCTTCTTGTTGTGTCAATCCTAAAGCCGCTTTGCATAGCTGTTGTTTGTCTTCTTCTGTGAGAAATACTTGGACTCCACCACCTTTTTGCTTGAGAATTAACCTATCCAAAGCTGTGCGTATTTCTGGCTGAGTAGGTAGGGGAAAGTCCATCATCATCACATCTTTTTGTAAGGATTGGGGCAGATTAACAATAGGAGAAATGATGGCAACTGTCCGTGCAAAATTGGCATTTCGCAGGGATATACCTATCTCCCGCAATCGTCGTACAATTCTGTCATTGTCTGGGGTGCGGTGTTGGTCATCCAAATAAATGTGGAAATCTAGCAAGACGTAAAGGGCAGTATTTGTGGCTTTTTCAATATGATCGAGTAGCTGGTGAGGTGATAGTAATGAGGTGTCAATTTTTCCATCGGGATATTGTTTTAGTCCTTGGGTTTGCGACCAAGCATATAATGGACGATTTAAACCATTTTTACCACTACTAGCACAAAGGTCTTTCAAGATCCCCAATGCTCTTTCTTCCTCAAAAGTTTGCAGGTAAATTAGGGGAAACCTGGCGCGGATAATTTCTGATATTTCTTTTGTAAAATTAGATTTCATTCCTGCCATTCTCCCTGCGGCAATAGTTTTTGTAGTATTTGCAATACACCTGCGGGTGGATCTCCAGTAAGTATGAGTTTTTCGTCTTGAATTAGTATTTCAAAATCCCGATAATAATCATTAATTTGTTCTTGCAAGTGTAGATATCTTTCTGTCAAAAAGTGAACTTGCTGGTTTCGCGAACCTCGCCACAGCAAAGGTGCTGCTTCCTCCACTACAAATTCCCCATCTACTAATAAATCACAGGAAGCAAGCAAATCTATTTGAGGAGAACCCATGCGGGTTAACTCTGCTAAAGTCCAGCCGCTATAAGCCATCACACTTAATCCACGTTGGCGGATTTGGGCACATAAATTAGATAAGGATTCTGCTTGGCTAAAAGGTTCACCTCCTAACAGAGTTATTCCTTCAATAGCCTGAGAATGAGTTAATTTTTCTAAAGCCTGTTGTACAGTCCAAACTGTTCCACCTTTAGGTGAAAGAAAGTCAGGATTCCAACAGCCTGGACAACGTTTAGGACATCCCTGTACCCATATTACAGCCCGACAGCCGGGACCATTGCTATAACTTTCAGGGAGATAGGTTGCTACTCGAATTTGAGATGATATCGCCATTAGCTTATTTTAAGCTTACAACATTGCCACAGTCATTTCCAGTAATTCTTTTTCTTCCGGCCGGAGTTTTTCAGCCCATGATTCTCGCGCCTGCTCCTGGGATGATTTATCCAAATGTTCATACATCATCAGTTGTTTGAGAAATAATTCCACCTGTTGAATCTCTTGTTCAATTGGTGCTAAATTTAGCGCTCTTTGGGCTAAATTTAGGGCATATAATGTTCGACCATCTTCCGTTTGATCTGGATAAATATCGGCTGATCCCAAACATACTTGATGATAGCCGCACTTACCTGTTACAAAAGGTTCGCAAGCAATTCCTCCTGACTTAAATCCACATCCTAACTGACTTGAACGACAAAGTGAGAGGTAGCGGAGTTGGGCTGGCATTGTTTCACCATTTGCCAGAATCGTGTCGGCAAATTGAATTGGTTCTAAGGAGGTAAGATATGGTAACCAACAGCCATTTCTTCCTTTCAAAATCACCCTTCCTCCAGAAAGAGCAACAAAATTACTATTTTCTAACCTTAATGTTTCTTCGGCAAATATAGAACCCACAATAATAGAGTTTACCAGAGAAACTTCTCGCGATCGCACATTCCCAAAAATCAGTGCATTATCTAATTTGACACTATCACTAACTACATCCCCCTGGACTACCACACTCGCTTTACTAGTATGGCTGACTACAGTTTCTTGAATCTCCTTACCCGACTCAGTAATAGCAATTGATAGGGTTGCATTAATTCCAGAGAGAAACTTCAATGGTGAACTTCCGGGTTGGGGATGAGAAAGGGTAATTTCTGCTGTCGCCAAAACCGGACCATTAACACTTCCACCTCCAATATTAGTTATGTTTTGAGCAAATAAGCCACCGTTAAGTTTTAGCGGCGCTTGTAAAACTACATTTCGGACTATTTCGGCTTGGGTAGAGGGATAAAAAGATCCTTCTATATCTCCGGTAAGTCGGATGTTATTTTTGTCCATTTGCTGTATCATTTCTCAGGTTATTCAATTGTTTTCTATTTATTTGTCATCGCTGTTGAAAATCTATAACCCCGATCTATTAGCTATTACCGTTTTTCAGCATTATGACGGCAATAGTGTTTTTCTCTTTCTCCTTTATACCAAGATAATGGATCGTTCCAAATTTGTCAATCCACATTTTTCAGTATCCTTAATCCTCCCTTACTCGGGCGGGATGTTATAGCGATTAATTTTATTGTCACTACATATAATCTTGCTTTAAACTTTGCTACACCGAAACTTCACATAAAACTGTGTAGCAGTAATTTCAGTAAATTTTATTATAGAATGGGATATCACACAAGCCTACATACTCTTTTATCTTCCCCACCCAAATATTTGACCAACAAACTGGAATAAACACCGATGGAGGTGAAATATAGTTATGAATGGAGAAAAAGACCAAAATAACCATCTATCTATCATTACTGTAGAACTCCCATGAACTCTTCCCCCTAACCAAGTTCCCAAACAAGCTAAAACTCCATAGCTGACAAATAAAATAACTGTTAATTCAATAAAATTTACACCAGCAATTATCTTAGCTGAAATCAGAATAGATTCTAATACACTGCAATAAACAATAATTAATACCCAGACAATCAGGGGCGCTACTAATAAAAATCCTAATCTAGCTCTAAGTTTGTAGTTAAGCATTCGTAAACATGCAATCCCTATATAATATAACTGCAATCCAGATCCCAGTAACACCGAAAATGATTGTAAAATAATCGTGGTGGAATTAGGCGGATATTTATAAAGTAATCCAGAAATAATTAGGCTAACAATCAACCAAGTTGCTGGAACTATAATCAGTAAATAAATTCTGCCTATCCCAGGATCTCTAGGAGGATAGCGACCTTGTAAATATCTTAAGATTTCTTGATTGGAAACTTGAGGTGGCTGTCGCTGAATATTTTCTAATTTTTGTAATATTTCTCTAATTATTGTGGTATCAGTACCTTCATAAGTTATGGAATCTCCAATGTGGATATAACCTGTCACATTACCAATATTGACAGCATATTTGTTACCTGTCTGAGCAACATTTTGGTTGATAATAGTATCTCGCAGAAGTTGAACATCTGCTTCTGTTAAGGTTCTTGTAGCCAGACGTTCAAAAATAGCTTCTATGTCATTAGAGTTTGTCATCCTCTACCTCCGCTATGATGGGAATTACTTCACTACCAAAATCTAAAAAATCTAGGCAATATCCTATCTCCACATCTAATTGGATAAAAAACCATCATCACTGCCAGAAAAAATGGAGTAATAACTGGATAGAAAAACCAAACTATCCAATAATGCCGAACCTCTCCAAATCTCCAGCGATATTGAAATATTCTTTGCAGAAATATCCCTAGAAATCCATAAGTCGCGGCAACCATAAATAGGATAAACCAATAGTAAATAAACTCCTCAAAATCATGTATTTGTAATGAATTAGATGTTTGATAAAATAACAGAGCAATTAAGCAAACAAAACTGAGAATTAGCCAACCGACTAACACTTGCCATTGAAAAGGCACTCCTGGGCGGACAGGGTACTGCTGCCTTAAGTAATGCAATGCTTCTGAGTTAGAAACTAAAGGTCGCTGTCGCTCAATCTCTCTTAAAGATTGTAATATTTCTCGAATTGTTTCAGCATCTGTACCTTGGTAAGTGATATGATTGCCAATGTTAATTGAGCCAGCACTACCAATATTTACAGCCGTTTGATTGCCTATCTGTACGACATCTTGATTAATACTTCTAGCCAGGGAGTTTCTTAAAATTGAAATGTCGGCTTCTGTCAAATTCCTTGTAGCCAGACGTTCAAAGAGATCTTCTACATTATTAAAGTTGTTCATTACCTAATAATTAGTACATTTTGTTTGCAGTAAGCGCTTCAGCGCTGAAGCGCTTACTACAAAACCAGCATTAGTCAGTAGTTACTGTCTTGATGCTTCACATGTTAAAAGTATCAACATGACCAACATTGACAGCTTTTTGATTATCTTTCTGAATCACATTCTGATACACAGTCGTTTTGTTTGCTTCAGCTTGGCGAAAAGCCTTAGCAATATCCTCAACCGCCTTTGCCACATCAGTATCTTTACTTGCTGCTGCCGCTACATCTTGGCTAACCTGCAAAGCTAGATTTTGTTTATCGGGTGATGGTGGTAATTGTTCTATTACAGCCAGTTTATCTGCTGTAGGAAGAAATTTTTCTCTTAGCAATTGCATGAACTTACTAACTTGCTTCATTCCATTTTCTCCAAGTAATTCCCCTGACTTTTCCAATGCTTTGGTAACTATCAAGGTGGTAATAGCTGCTGCTGACAGTGTTGCGAGTTCCATACAGGTGTAAATCTTAATGAGTGCAGAAATTAGTTGCATTAGATTAACTAAGGCAAAGCTTCATTCCCGTTTTCTGGATTTATTTCAGTCAAAACCTATGCTATTTGCCAAAGAAACCCATAGCATATTTGATGCAAACCCTTAATGATTGTGCTTATTTGAGATAATTAAATTAGTAGATGACCAATCAGAAGTGATGGTTTCGCCAAAATCGAACAGTCTAATGATTTTGCTCGAATACTCACGTCATGTCTTATAATACAATATACCACAAGATTTTACAACCCACATTCAGCAGTTCAATTTGTAGCATAACAAAAGCAGGACTTACGGAGTAACACTACTAATAGTGTGGATAGTCCGTTACCAAAGCCGAAAACACCCTACAGATAGAGGCTTTCCGTACTTAAATATGAGGAAGATTCGGTTTCCGGCGGCGTTGATAACTAGTCAGGAGTAAAACAAAGCCGAATACCAAAGTAGATAATAACACCACACTAGCGCCAGATGCAATATCAAAATGATAGCTCAGATAAACACCAATAAATGATATTACTGCGCCCAAAGCACCAGAAATTAACATCATATAACTAAAGCGATCGCTTAAGAGTCTAGCAATGGAAGCGGGGATAACTACTGCGGAAATAATTAGGGTTACTCCTAATACATTTAGCGTTACTACTAATAACGTTGCTAGCATTAAAGCAAATAAGGTATCCATGGCGATAACGGGAACTCCGTGAACCCGCGCTACCTCGCGATCGAAACACCAAAATAATAAAGGTTTATAAAATAAAAAAATAATCGTCAGAAGGACAATAGTTACTACCGTGACAATCCATAAATCTGTCGGAGTGACACCTAGGACATTGCCAAACAAAGCTGCTTCAAAGTTTTGGCTAAACTTGCGGTAAGTGCTGATAATCGCCACACCCATCGCAAAACTAGCTGTGGTGACAATCCCAATTGCTGCATCAGAGTAAATTCTACGGCTTGTTAAATATTGGATTAATAAAGCTGCTCCAAACCCCCAAATTCCAGAGCCAATGTAAAAATTTAAACCCAAAACATAACTGAATACTGCTCCTCCTAAAATAGCATGAGATAATCCGTGAGCAATATAACTCATGCGGCGGGTGGTAATATAAACTCCCATGACACCACATAGTAATCCTGCCATCATTGCTACTAACAATGCGCGGGTAAAAAATTCGTACTGAAATGGTTGAATCAGAAAATTCATAAGGCAAATTCCTAGAGTTAGCTAAAAGTAAGATGGGCAATGTTCATCAAATACAGGATTTTCTGTAGGGTGCGTTATCCTTTTCTAACGCACCCTCTACACTGTTATCCAATCCCACGGCTGCGAAGTGAACATTCCCCACCCGATATTTTTACTTTGTTTTTGAGGCAGTTTTACGCAAGATAGCAGGTAAATTGTGCTGCATTTGATGTCGTAAAGAAGTACCACTACTGGCGATTAATATTCGATCTTGGTGATGAAAAACCACCATTTCTGTACCGAAAGTTTTTTCCAGGATAGCTGATGTAAAAATATCAATTGGTTCACCTTGGCAAATTAAGCCGTGATTGAAACATATTACCCAAGGTAAGTGAGTGGCGACGGAATTGAGATCGTGAGTAGATAAGAAAATACTTAACCCTTGTTGATTTAGATCTGCTAATAGATGCAATAGTTCATGTTGAATTTGTAAGTCAGAACTACTAGTTGGCTCATCTAAAAATACAATATCTGGTTCTCCTACTAATGCTCTTGCCAAGAAAACTCGCTGTTGTTGTCCACCGGATAAATTACCAATGGGTTGATGGGCAACATGTTCAATTCCAACACGATTGAGGAGTTGACGAGCAATATTGCGCTCGCGTTTTGATTGCCAAGGTAAAATTTTTTGGTTTTGGTAACATCCCATCATTACTACTTCTTCTGCCGTAACGGGAAAGCTCCAATCTACTGTTTCTACTTGCGGCACGTAACCCACTTTTGGCGGTGCTACACCTGGTTTTAGCTGCTTTCCTCGAAACCAAATCTCTCCCTCCCAAGGACGTACTAATCCTAAAATTGCCTTGATTAAGGTGCTTTTTCCGCAGCCTGAAGGTCCGACTAATCCAGATAGTTGACCAGGATAAAGTGTCAAATTTACTCCTGTAAATACTGGTAATCGTTGATAGCCACAGGTTAAATTCCTAACTTCGAGTATTGGTTCCATTGAGAGGTTATTTATTAATTAAATGTTACAGTCCGGTACATTGGTCCTATATTGTTATACGTTCTCCAGATTGAAATGGATTTGTTTTACTATAACGCACTCGACCAGAACTCAATTTACTGTGTTTATTCGTGCTAATCTGCGGTCAAACGAAACAAATGTAGGTGATGGAAGAAGGGAGATAAGGATAGGGAAAATTAAAGAAAGAAAGTTGAACCCGTGTTAGGTAATTATTTACTTATTGCTGTTGCTCCTACCACATTTCCAGGATTTACTCCATTCATTAGATCCGGATTACCTCCTAGGTTGGTAGCAATAATTTTCATATTATTCACCATCATGCCAATATAAGTATGTTCGGGATTCTTATTTTCCATCGCATTTGCTGAACCCTCACCCGGTAATTCATCATCGGCAGTATTGGCAGTTTTTACTTTAGTTTCGCGGGCAATTTGTTCGGCTATCGTACTTGGGTAAACTTCAGATCCGAAAATAGCGGGAACGCCAGCTTTTCGCACTTGCTCAACTAATTTGGCAATATCTTTAGCAGAGGGTTCGTTAAAATCAGAGGGTTGGATTGCCCCAATTACTTCAAAACCATATTCTCTAGCCCAATATGCCCAAGAATCGTGGTAAGTTAGAAGTTTGCGATTTTTTTCGGGAATGCTGGCAACAAGGGCACGGGTGGCTCTGTCTAAGTCTTCGAGACGTTTTAGATAATTTTTGAGATTAGTTTCGTAATAATCTTTGCCATCAGGATCGAGTTCAGTTAATTGTTTTGTAGCTAATTTAGCATAAGCGATAGCATATTTGGGATTCACCCAAAGGTGAGGATTAGGATCTCCCTTTTCTTTGGGAAAGCTAAAGTCGAATAGCCACTCTTTTTCGACAATTGTATTATTACCCAATGCGTAAACTTTGGTCTCTTTCGGTTTGGAGGAATTGGCTAATTTTTCCGTAGGTGCTTCTAATCGTAAACCATTGGTAATAATTAAGTTTGCCACTCCCAATAATTCTGCATCGGAAGGGCGTGGTTCAAAGGTGTGGGAGTCGCTTCCTTCTGGAATAATACCTTTTACTTCTACGCGATCGCCTGCTATATTACTGACAATATTAGTAATAGGCGCTACTGTAGTCACTATTAAAGGTTTTGTCTTGGATTGGGTGTTGTTTGATTGAGTTGAATTCGGTGTTGCAGTAGGAGAAGGAGCCAAGGTTGAATTCTGAGGTGATTGACAAGCAATAGTCGTTATAGTAAGTGCCAAAAATATTCCTGATAGTTTCATCATGGGCGCTCAAGTTTAACAATTGAATATGAAAATCTAGATACCTGTATTATAGGATCTCAGATAAAAAGGATGGGGATATTTTTATCACCTCTATTAATAAATAGAACCTTTTTTTAAAAGATGCAATCCCCTGTGGGGGCATTTTGTAAATTTATTGAGCTTATCGCAGGTAAGCTCAATTACAGTAATTTTTAGGTATGTGAGGCACAGAGAAACCCGGTTTCTCAAAGAAACCGGGTTTCTGGGGTGTATTTCATAAACCTGCAATCTCCTGTAACTCGATAAGAGTTGGCTCAAGACATAAATTATTCTCTGGGCTAGCTATTGAAGATTACAATTGTCATCTTTTATATAGCCAAGGTAAATTTTTGTGACATTCCCTTGAGACTCCAGTTAGATGGAGACTTTATAATAAACATAAGAGACTTGTTTCGAGACATACATCTGAGATAGGTGTTCCAGAAACAGGATTTCTCCCTTTTATTTGCTCCTTCTAGTAGCAGGAGTTAGTTATGAATAACAAATCGTTAATTTACAGTTTAATTGGTTTAGTCGCGGGGACGACTATCCTAGGAGCGGTAGCGATTAATCGCACAGCAGCTCAACCCCAAATGTTAGAAAAACCACCCCACTCCCCGATGGGGATGATGATGAATCAAGAAAAAGCGGATTCGCACTTTATTGAAATGATGATTCCTCACCACAAAGGGGCAGTGGATATGGCAAATCTTGCTATGACAAAGGCGAAACATCCTGAAATTAAAACATTAGCTGAATCTATCAAACAATCCCAAAGCCAAGAAATCGAGCAAATGAATACTTGGTACAAACAGTGGTATGGTACTGATGTTCCTTCTATGTCAAGTCACGCTATGGGAATGCCCATGAATTCCGAGCGAAATAGCATGGAAATGGGTATGATGGAACATCATACTATGGGGATGGATTTAGATACATTAAAAAATGCACCTGACTTCGATAGAGCCTTTATCGAGCAGATGATTCCCCATCATAAAATGGCAGTCATGATGGCGGCAATGATATTGGATAGTAACCGTCCAGAAATGCGGGAACTAGCGAACAATATTATCCAGACTCAAAGTGCTGAAATTGAGCAGATGCGAGAATGGAAGCAGGATTGGTATCAATAGTTTCTAATTCTAGAATCTAAGATTTTAGGACTTACGCAAAACCTCTGTAGGGTGCGTTATGTGAAAGCTAACGCACCATTATTAATATATGTAATATACCTCGGTAAGTCCTAATTTTATCTCAATTTCATCTAAATTTCATTTTCTGAACTTAAGATTGACTGTTAAGGAGAGAGTTAACTTAACCACCTTATTTATCTCTTCCTCAATCTCCAACACTAACCGACTCAAAGAATGCCTTATGAATCATTTTGTACCTGCATTAATAATCGCTTCAACTCTCCTCCTAACTCCAGGTTGCTCATCGATGAAATCTGGACATACATCAGGAACAAATGATCGTACAACTGAATCAAATTCCCATAAGAATCATTCTATGGATCATAGCAATATGCCGGGAATGGAAACACACTCAGACTCAGTAACAACCCAAGCTAAATTAACGATTCCTGCTAATATTAAACCTCAAACTCCTGTCCCCTTAGTTATTGATATACAGGATAAAGAAGGGAAAGCGATCGCAAAATTTGAAACATTCCAAGAAAAACTCATGCACCTAATTGTGGTGAGTGACGATCTGGATTTTTTCAATCATATTCATCCTACATATAAAGAAAACGGACGCTTTGAAGTTGAAGCAAATTTCCCCCAATCTGGTAATTATACTCTTTTCAGCGATTATAAACCTGCTAGTCAAAAAGATCGAGTATCGGTACTAAAAGCACAAATACCTGGAACCAATCCATCCCCTGCTAAAATCGATCTAAATCTGGTAAAAACTTTTGGAGATACTAAAGCAAGTCTTACCTTCTCTCAACCAACATTAAAAGTAGGGCAAGATGTGACTTTAATGTTTGATTTGCGAGATACTGCTACCAATCAACCGATTACTGATTTACAGCCTTATTTGGGAGAAAGAGGACATTTAGTAATTATTAAACAGTCATCACCCTTGACGGAAGCAGATTACCTTCACGCCCATGCTGTTAAAGATAATCTAGCGGGTAACGTTGATTTTATGACGCATTTTTCTCAACCTGGTAAATATAAAGTTTGGGGGCAATTCAATCGGAATGGGAAAATCATTACTGCTGATTTCTGGATTAATGTTATTTAGTTTTTGGTTATATCCAGAATAATGATTTTTCCAATAAATTAGCTTTGTTGGAGTTGGTGGCAATGTGAGTTTAGGCTAAATATTGGTGGTTCTGGAATGTCAATTTTACTTTTTTTTAACACAGAGGTACGCAGAGGTTTTCACAGAGGTACGCAGAGGTTTTTAACGTAAGCTGTAGTTGGGGTTATATTCAACTAATTCGATTTCGTTACCATCAGGATCGCTGACGTAAATACGGTGTTTGGTTTCTGGTGCGGTCATAGTGTAATATTCAATATTATTGTCTTGGAGATGCACTTTCATTGCTTCGCCATCATCGATGACAAAACCAACGTGGTTTACTCCTATATTTTCATAGATTTCATGGACTCTTTTTAAGTTGGGTGTGTGATTCAGGGCGAGATAAAATTGGTCATTCCCTAAATGTAGCCATTGTCTTTCGTCTTCTCGATCTTCTGCTCGGATGTACCAATCGGGAAATAGGGTTTGGTAGAAAGTTTTAGTTGCGTCAATATCTTGACAGGCTAGGTTGATATGTTCAAAACGTTGTATTTTAGGCATTTTTGTTTCTCGTCTCAGTTAGAGTAAGGGCGGGTTTTATTTATCAGTTATCGGGCGATCGCCTAGCTTATTTACTAAACCCACCCCCTACAGAATTATCTCATTATTGGACAGTTTAATTCCCCTAACATCGCCCGCACTAATCCCAAATCAAAAGGAAAAGGTTTCCGCAATGGACGATAATCTCGCTCAAAAGGAGGTCCGTGACGTATAATTGAGTTAATGGCAATACAAGGTTCCCCACTCAAATTAATCGCACTATGAGGAATACCTGGAGGAATTCTTACTACCATCGGTTTGGATTCGCTCATTAAAATATATTGATAGTGCTTATTTTGCAACACCACTAACACCGCTGAACCTTTTACTACCAAAAGTTGATCGGTTTGGAAATGATGGACAAACAACTCTTCAATAGTACCAGATTCTATTCTTACCATTGTCGTTTCATGGGCAAATAAAGGTAAATTTGCCTCTAATTTTTCCAGGTATTTATCTGTATCTAATGGACAGATTTCTAGTCCCTGTGTTGGATTGATGCAAGTCAACGGTACTATTTCTACCTTATTCTTGATAGCCATAGTATTTTGCCTCCACATAAAGTGTTGGTTGGGAGCGAGAGGCTTATCCTTGAGAGTAGGTATTTATTGCTAACAATGCCAGTTTTTGCGATCGCTACCTCTCTACTTCTATTATATCTCGGAAATCCAGGTGCGATCTGCTTGCTGCACGCGCTAGGCTAGCGGATAGCTCTTGAAGGGCGCTATCCGCGCACCTGTATGAGTCGATCGCAATAAGTCAAAAAAAACACTTTTATGAGATATTAGAGTATTGATCCTGTGTTTGTGCGTTTTTATGAGTAGTGTTATTGAATTACCTTGGCAAGAGGAGAGAATCATTCATCAGTGTCAACGCCTCCTGTACAGCTTTAACTATTGGCTAGGGCATTCTTTACTTGATATTAGTGGCACTCCAATAGAAATAGCTGAAGCTTTATTTGAAGCCCCTTTTGTTTTAGTATCTCACGGAACGGAACCAGATCCGATTTTCAACTATGGCAATCGGAAAGCGTTACAACTATGGGAGTTGGATTGGCAACAATTTACCCAGATGCCTTCCCGTAAAACAGCGGAGCCTGTGGTGCAGGAAGAAAGAGATCGATTACTAGCAGAAACTAATACCAAAGGGTTTGTGAGCAATTTTTCGGGTGTTCGGATCTCCAGCACAGGGCAAAGATTTAAAATTGAGAATGGTATTGTCTGGAATGTCTTAGATCAGAATAATCAGCGGTGTGGCCAAGCTGCTGTTTATTCTAAGTGCCAATTTATCAGATAAAAGACTATTATCGTCTCATGGATTTCACCGCAGGCAATACAGTAGCACTCACTTGCGCCAAACTCCAATCTGGTCTTAAATTTTTAGCATGACGTAAATAGGGATGATAAATTTCTAATTGTGAAACAGGTGTATTAATATGGATTAAAAAACGGATACAGCGCTTTAAACTCCCTTCGACGTGCATCTGTTGGAGGTCAAGTAAAGCAACATTATCCCAATTAGGACGTTCTCTTGCGATCGCAGCCGGAAAGATCGCATCTAAATCTCTTGTCGCCGTGAAGATAGCACTTACGATCTCGTCATGATCGATCTGATTATGCCCCTCCAACTCATCTAACAATTCCATCACCGCTTCTCGAATCGCCCCAACTGAATTTTCGGATACAGTTGTTGCCCCACGAATTGCCCGAACTCGCCACTCCAAAGTACAGTCCTCCAATATTTACATTTAGGATTTTAGATTGAGAATTCCCGATTTATCTAAAAACTACAACAAAAAATTTTTACTACTACAAATTAGTAAAAATAATTCACCAGTATAATTCGGCTTCCCCCCTATCCTTCCC
>NZ_JAMZMM010000509.1 GCF_024178385.1 Limnofasciculus baicalensis BBK-W-15
AAGAAAATTATGCAATTAATAGATGTTATGAATTATGTAACTCAGGTGAAAATCCCAAATTTTAGGCAAAAGCCGCAAAAATTAATCGCTCATCCTGGCGACTCGTGCCCACTTGCCCATCTTGAGGGCGAGTCGATGGGAGTTATCGGTGAGTAATAGAGACACTTTTAGCGACTCGCCCCTACACGACTCTCCCTTGCACCCCATAAGGCATCTGCTACCCCATTCCCCTGGAAATATCTTCATCAAAACTTCACAGATTTAGGGCAATTTCTTATTGATAACTTTACCAAACTTATGATTTCAGCCCTTATCGTGGTAAATGGCAATCAAACAACTACAGTTGAGCCGCAACGATACCCTGAGCTTAATTTAGACTTATGAGCAATACTAATTCTTACAACAGTACAATCGGCACTTCAGCTCATCAGACTCTCAACTCAGCTAAAAATAATCCACTCCACAATAACCGCTTCGATTTTCTGCAACCTGTGCGACAGTGGCTCGATACGATGGAAATTGACAATCCCAAGCTAGCTCGATTTCTCTCCAAAGCCATCCCCTCCCAATGTCCATTTGAGCGTGACATTAAACTATTCGGGCATCTAATCGCCCACATTCCTCCCCTCTGTAAGCTCAATCCCCTCTACGATCAATTAGTTGGACTACGTTTCCGCGCTCTTTGTTATCTTGTGGATTCCTGTGGTGAAGATATTCAGCAATATTACGCTTAAACGGAAGCACCCCCAAAGGGGGTAACTTCCGCTTAAGGTTTCTCAAATAGGACTTACGCAGTTAGGCTATCAGTAGGGTGCGTTATGTAACGCACTCTACTATATATGGAGTTTAGTGACAGATTTTGCGTAAGTCCTGTCAAAGTTAGAATTTGAAACAAGTTAAGGATTTATGCCAAATAGGCGAGAAAAAGACTTTTATTTTTGCCCCCGCTATCTTTGTGAGAATTAGCGGGGGTTGTTTTGTTTTCCAAAAAAGGGAGTCACCGAAACAAGTTCCCCTATATTTACGCAAGCTCAAGGCTCCAAGAGCCTAGACAACCAGAATCACCAGCCGAGCAATCATTGATTAGAAGTTCCCACGTACCTGATGATGACATCCCCTTAAATACTAATAAAGCTTGAAGTGCGGCATATTCACCGCTGGGAATCACATCATTTGCGGCTGCGGCATCATTAAAATTGCCAGCGAAGTCATCATTAAAGCTATAATTGCCGTTTAGATCGCTGCTATAGCCACTAGACGAGAATTGGGGTTGCCCAGGGCGGCGGAACAAATCCACCACAGTACCAGTTTCAACATGGGATAAACGTGCGACTACATCGCCAACCCAGGTATGTTCCAAATCCGTTAGGGTGACGGTAATATTGCTGAGTTTGAAATTATCTTTAACAACAATACCATCCTGAAAACTGCCACTCCCATCCGGGATTTTCCCGCCATTACCTATCAATGTTAACCCGCGAACAGACGAACTTGTGGAAATCTCTGTATCTACGGTAGCGGTTGATGTAGCGTTCATCACTTTAGACATAAATTGGCTCCAAAAAATTAAAGGTGGACAAAGTTAAAGCACAGAGTTAATGGTCAGAGAGCGATAGCGAATTTATTGCTTTAAGAAACTTTACAATTTCTCTTTTTTGTGTTCATAGACGCGACCCTGAATTTATTTGATTTCGCGATCGTACAACAGTCTCCACTGGATTAATAATGACATTTACTTGGGTTATCTATCTAGTCCCCTAGGACAATCTTCATCAAAACAACATATTTAAACAAGTCTCAGACTGAGAGGAAAATCAGCCAGAATCCTTATTGAACAAGCAGTTCACTTATAGTCTAGGCTTCTGAGAAGCTAACCCAAAGACGAATGTCGAGGTTTTGTTACATTCATCCATCTGAGTTAATTCCTGAAAAATGAAAGCTATTTCTCAGCAATATTTGTTACGATCTCTTGACAACTTCACCATTTAACTACAAAATTTCAATTTGTAAATTTTTTATCGATCCTGTTAATTTTAAACGGTTATTTTGTAATTTTCTTCAATGTTTTGTAAATATTTGTTACATTGAAGTTCTCAAACAGGAACTTAAGCTGGTCAAGAGGGGGTGTACTCAAGAGAAATTGTCTGATGGATGTCCAGCCCAGGTTTAATTCTGTCCTGGTAAACAGGGATTACAGCTTT
Organism: Limnofasciculus baicalensis BBK-W-15; assembly: GCF_024178385.1. Taxonomy (GTDB): domain Bacteria; phylum Cyanobacteriota; class Cyanobacteriia; order Cyanobacteriales; family Coleofasciculaceae; genus Limnofasciculus; species Limnofasciculus baicalensis. The sequence continues at coordinate 2,202 of NZ_JAMZMM010000509.1, forward strand.
CCCCAAGTCCAGACTATACCCGCAGGATTAGTTTGGGCACTTTACAGTTCTGTAAAACCTGAATTCGTTATACAATCGTATGACAAGTATTACGTCCTTTGAGAATAGTATTTCACTTAGCGCAGATAATCAAGTGTTTATGTTAATGAATTTGGGCATTTTTCTGTAAAGATTTATTACAAATGCACAGCATACAGCGGCTTACAGTAGGATGAAGTACACAATAGAAATTGCTATACTATACCTCACTCACCTGCAAAGCGCTGTAACACAGTTTGCGGCGCTGCCTACTCTATCTCCGTAATCGGGACAAAGCAGACAGCGCCGCTAGGACTAAGGATTAGTTGTTCGAGATTGCTTCTACTCAGCAGTTGCCAATTCGGTATTACCAGAAGATCGACGTTGTGTCAAGCTATTAAATAGCATCTGCCCAATCGCTTTGATCAGATTGCCTTCTAATTCCATGAACATCTTCATGTTCATGCCAAAGGCGGCATTAGCTTCATCCACAATTCGATCCGCTGTTGCTTCATCAACGGGTAACTCATCGAGGGCACTCCGGTAATTAGCTTTGAAAGCCTTCTCATCGGTAATATCTTTGAATTCATAAAAAGCTAAACCCCCAGCTTCAGACAAATTCATCGCAGTCTGGGCAATCTTCTTGAGAATCTGCCCTCCCGATAAGTCTCCTAGGTAGCGGGTGTAGGATTGAGCAATCAATAGTTCCGGTTGAGTGGCAGAAACTTCCTTGATCCGTTCCACGTAGGCAGTAGCTGCGGCTGAAGGAGCCACTTCTTCCCGCCAATTGGCACCGTAGTAGTAGAACAAATCTTGCTCTAAGCTCTTTTTCCGGGTTAACTCTGGAAAATAAATTTTCGAGAGGATTGGGTGCTGACGGTGGTTTTCCATCTCTTCCTCAATCGCACAGTACACGAAGTAGAGGTTGGATACTAGCTTTCGGTAAGAGTTTTTCTCAACGGTTCCTTTCAAAAAGCATTTGACAAATCCGACATTTTCGGCCATTGTGTGGGCTTTTTTCGTGCCTTCACGTAATTTGGTGGCTAAATTGCTACTCATCTATAATTTCCCTTACTTACGTTTCAAAAGATCTAAAAACGTCCCAAATGTCCAGAGTAAACTAATTTACTGATAAATTTTGTTAAAATTTGTGAACTTAATGGGCAGGGGAGTAGGGAGTAGGGAGTAGGGAGTAGGGAGTAGGGAGTAGGGAGTAGGGA
>NZ_JAMZMM010000090.1 GCF_024178385.1 Limnofasciculus baicalensis BBK-W-15
TATCCTCTCCATCTATTGGCTGACTCCGTACCTACGTCAGCCACGCCTATCCATCTCACGCCAATTTGAGTACAAATATGGCGTGAGGCTTCCGGCGAAGAAAGCTAAAAAAGTGGAAAGACACGGCTTTAGCCTGTCTTGAAACAACAGTTTGAATCCCCGTGCTTTCAAGCCGGGGAGAGGTCAAGAAGAGTATCAGAAGTAGTTATTGGTTGTTTGTTGTTGGTTATTGGTTATTGGTTATTGGTTGTTTGTTAGAGTATTATACATCAATTTTCAGGTATGTGAGGTATAGAGAAACCCGGTTTCTCAAAGAAACCGGGTTTCTGGGTTGTTATATCACAAAAACTGGCTTAATTTCGGATCGTCTTGCAAAGTTTTGATAACCTGCTTAATCTCCTGAGTGCGATCTTTTTTGACAATCAAAGTAGCATTACCATCGCGCACCACTACCACATCTTCTAAACCAATAGTCACAATTACCTCATTCTCATCAGAAGAATACAGAATTGCACCTTTCGTATCCATTCCCACATGATTAGCTAATTCCACATTAGCCGCATCCCCTTTCAGCAAACGCTCCAAAGCATTCCAGTCACCCAAATCATCCCAGCCAAAGGCAGCAGGTAAGACATAAGCTAGCTGAGTTTTTTCCATTAAAGCATAGTCGATACTTTTCTTTGACAATTGGGAATAAGCCGCAACACCATTCTCCTGCAAAGGATTAATAATTTCTGGTGCGTGAGTCTTCAATTCCGCCAAAACTACCCCGGCGCGGAAAATAAACATTCCGCTATTCCAACTAAATTTTCCCGTAGCCAAAAATGCCTCAGCAGTTTCTCGATCTGGCTTTTCCGTAAATCGAGTTACTTTATAAACAGCTAATCCACCAAAAGTATCAGTTGCTTCCCCTTGTTCGATGTAACCATAACCTGTGGAGGGGTAATCTGGAGCAATTCCCAAGGTGACAATGGCATTTTTAGTTGCTGCTAACTCAGCCGCAGCCTCAATAGTCTGTTGAAACGCTTCTGGATTAGCAATCCAGTGATCTGCTGGGAAAAAGCCGACTATAGCATCTTCTCCATATTTTTTAGCAATTTCCAGAGTTGACCAAGCGAGGGCGGGTGCGGTATCTTTTCCTTCCGGTTCTGCTAGTATATTTTCTGGGGGGAGGTGCGGTAACTGTTCCCGTACTATATCAGCCAACTGAGCCGAAGTCACAACCCATAGCTTTTGTGCATCACCAGTGAGTTGACTGAGGCGGTTAGCAGTTGCTTGGAGAAGGCTTTTGCCACTACCATCTAAACTGAGAAACTGCTTAGGTTTGTGCTTGCGGCTTAAAGGCCAAAACCTTTCTCCTTTACCACCAGCGAGAATTACGGGTATCAAAGATTGATTCATGGATCGAGTACTCGCATTATTTTCTGCTATATCTTAACCTCACTAAAACAAAACTTACGCAAAGAATCTATCTGTAGTGTGTGTTATGCTCCGCTAACGCACCATTGCCACTATCCACTATATGTGGTGTGGATGGGTAATATCGAATCCGTTGGCATTGGTATAATATCTTTTTTTAACGCAAAGAGCGCAAAGGGAAACGCAAAGGTGCGCAAAGGTTTTTGCACTATTATTACGGCTCTTTTCCCTTGAGCCACTGAGCATAAAATAATAACAGAGCTAATAGGGCATAACTAATTGCCCAGGGATACCCCGCACCCCAACCTAATTTTAAGATAGTATCTCCTACTGTCCAAGCATAACTATGTAATAATCCCACCCAAGCAAGGGCAGCAGCGACTAATGCCCAGATACCCGCTTTGGCAAAGTCTCTTTCTAAAATATAGACAGTAATTGCTGCCAAAATCATTGAAGAAAAAATTAAACCTTGCTCTAAAGCAAAAGCTCCACTAATATAAGTGTCTGTCCCTTGAAAGGCTGGAATTAAATCTGCTGTAAAGGGTTTTTCTGGCGTGCCCAATCCTGCTACTCGTAGGGCATTTTTTGCTAACAGAGCGCCCCAAGCGGCAATACCGGGCAATATGCCAATTACTACTGCGGGGGCATGTTTGACAGGGGTAGCATTAAAACTTTGGGTAACAATCACTATCCCAATCCACAATAGAATTGCCATACCGCTATCAATGGGTACAAAATAAACGAGTAAACCTACAGTGCCACTCAGACAAAGTAATCCCATTACTAATCCATTCAACCAAGAGTAACCAATCTTAGCACCCATTTCCTTCCAACCAGGATGCCCAATATAAATCGTTGTGGGAAAACAAGAGCCAAAGAGGGCTGCTACAATAGTGCCAATCCCATTAACTGCTAAACAGGGAGCAGTGGGATAGGAATCGCCAGCCGCTTCAGCACTTTCAATATTTTGGAGACTCCCCACCAAATTAAATAGTCCCATTGGTAAAATAACACTAAAATAACTCAGTAATACTCCCTTTGCTTGCCATAATGCGCCAATATTTAGGTGAGGTTGATAAAAATTAATCGGGGCAATCGCTTGTTGAAATCCTTCACTATTCCATTGATTTAATCCAGTGCCCCAAGCTAGAGCCATTCCCAATAAAACTGCCAGTAATCCCCCAGGAATTGTCCATTGAGTACCTGGGATAGTAAATTTCACTCCGCCAAAATAAGTTAGTAAAATAACACCTAATGGGACAATCCCTACCAGAGGATTTGCATAAGTGCGCAAGAAAAAACCGATCGAAATAAAAGTTAAGGCAATCCCCGCTAAAGTTGATAATAGTGCCGCACGGGGAGTCAATTTTCTTAGTCTTTCTGCTCCCCAAGAGCCAGCTAATTCAATTAACCCAGAGCCTAAACAAGCAACTAAACCAGCCTGCCAAGCAGCTTCGGCGGCTAATTCTGAGGTTGCTCCCTGACTTAATGCCTCTAACCGCACAGGTAACATTACTAAAAAGATATAGGCAAAGAGACTTACTGTATTAATCCCGTATGGTAAGGCTGTAATATCAGCTCGTCTTTCTCGTTTTCCCTGTTGATAGGCTAACCAACTGTAGTAGAAATTACCCACAATTAAACTGAGGGCAATACTGGGTAAAATTCTCCCATAAATTAGACTAGAAGGAAATTTGAGAACATTCTGAGTTAGGCTAACAATTACCAAAATTTGGATGAGGTTATCGAGAGCTAATCCGAAAAAACCATCTAAATCTTGACGTACAAACCAACGAGGGGTAGGAATACTCAGGAGCATAGTTCAAAATAGACAGATGGGAAAATCATCCTTACTATACCTGCGATCGCGGTTTTTTGTCTTTCTGACGGCGTAATAAACCCGGTTTCTTAGAGAAACCGGGTTTATAGGGTTTATCTAAATCTCTCTCACCGCTAACCTTGGTACAAAACTCGCCCTTTCCACTGATTAACCGCCCTCTCCACCGATTAAACTATGTCAAAATTAACCTAAAAATCGCTATAATTCCAGTAAAATCTGGGGAAACCAACCATGTTAAATTATCAATTACCTCGGTACTTACCCTCAGCCGATGAACTACCTGACACTGATGAAACACCAGTGGATAATGAACTCCAAGAATTAATACCAGGATTGCTAAAAGCCATATTGCTCATCCTCTGGGGAGGAAGGATGGATTGGTTGTTTGGCATAGATATGGGCATTTACTATCATCCCGATGAATCGCCAATTGTACCAGATGGATTCTTAAGTTTAGGGGTAGAAAGATTCTATGATGAAGAGTTACGCCCTAGTTATGTATTGTGGGATGAAAAAGTTGTCCCAATTTTAGTGTTAGAAGTAGTTTCCCCAACTTATCGTAAGGAATATAGCGATAAATTGGTAGATTATGAAGATTTAGGGGTACTTTATTATGTCATTTATTCTTCTCGTCGTCGTCAAAAAACCCATTTAGAGGTACATAAGTTAGTTGATGGGAAGTATGAGTTACAGTTAGGGAATCCGGTTTGGCTGCCAGAAATAGGTTTAGGCATTGGTTGTGAAAGAGGCAATTATTCTGGAGTAACTAGGGAATGGTTATATTGGTATGACCAAGAAGGAAAACGTTATCATACACCAGAAGAACAGATTAAAGAGAAAGTGGCAGAAGTCCTAAAAGCCCAACAAGAAGCTAGAGTAGCACGACAAGAAGCCCAACTAGCAAAGCAGGCGACACAACTAGCTCAACAACAAACACAACTAGCTCAACAACGCGCCCAAAAATTAGCGCAAAAGTTGCGAGACTTAGGGATAGATCCAGATAATCTGGGATAATTATTGGTGTAAGTCATGAATAATGTAATATAACAGGAGTTAGGAGCAAATGCTTTCAAATCGTAGATTAGCTGACCTAGAAAAACACTTAGAAACTAACTATCAAAAGCCCGATAACTTGCATCATTGTCAGTAACTTGCCAAACCAGCCGTAGAATTAATTCTACGGCTCATAGCTCAAGTCCATTAAAATGGACTGAAATAATGATGCAGTCAGTTTTAACTGACTTAAGCTATTAGGCAGTGGTTTGAACCACTGCCGGGTGAACACAAGATAATTTACCCTAGTAAAGTAAGCCTCCATACCCCAACACCACCATGACTCCCCTACTCCCGCAAAACGACTCCAACCCCCAAAGACGGAAACAATATCTACAACGTCAAAGACAACTATACCGATATAACTTCACCTACTTACCGCCCCTCCCCTACGCCGACGAAGTACCAGACGCAGAAGGATTCTCCGCCACATACTATGGCGAGCAATTCAAATCCATCACCAAACTAGGGCTTAACCTCGGTGCGGCTAAATTAGACGATTTACTCGATCCATTCGATAATCTGGATGACTACGAAAAGCTATTTTTAGGGGAACCCCTACTGAGAAAACCATCCACCACCAAAACCTTCCTCCTCGATACCGAATTTGCCCGTCAACGGATTGCTGGCGCGAATCCCTTAGTTATCGAAAAAGTCGATTCTGCTAAACTGCGCCTGATGGTGCAGAAATTTCCCATTACTAATGCCATTTTCCAGCAAGTAGTAGATAGTGACGAAACCCTAGAAACTGCCGCAGCAGAGGGTAAACTTTACCTAACCGATTATGCCATGTTCGATGGCATGAAGCTGGGCAGTTATCAACACTGGCAAAAATTTATTACCGCACCCCTAGCACTATTCTACTGGCAGTCCACAGGTTTTGCCGATCGAGGTATTTTAGTGCCCGTCGCCATTCAACTTTACCAGAAACCTGGACCAGAAAACCCAATTTTTACCCGATTTGATGGGGCAAATTGGTTTATCGCCAAAACCTTTGTCCAAATTGCCGATGGCACTCATCACGAATTACTTTCTCACCTAGGTTTCACCCACCTAGTAATGACATCTTTTGTCCTCGCCACGGCACGTCAGCTCCCAGATAACCATCCCATAGCGATACTACTAAAACCCCACTTTCAATTTACCCTCGCGATTAATGATTTAGCGAGAACCCAACTCGTTAATCCTGGTGGTTTTGTCGAAAAAATATTACCGGGTACGCTCAAAGCTTCTTTGTCATTAGTTGGGCAATCTATTAAAGAAAGTAATTTTAAAGATCGTGCATTGCCAAATCAGATCAAGCAACGAGGAGTAGACGATCCTACAGCACTCCCAGACTATCCTTATCGCGATGATGCTTACCTATTGTGGTCTGCAATTCAGGATTTTGTTACCGATTATGTGAATCTCTACTATAAGAATAATGGAGATATCGTTAACGATTACGAGTTACAAGGATGGGTTGAGGAATTAACCTCCCAAGATGGAGGTAGAGTTAAAGGATTGACTGATAACGATAAAATCGACACTATAGAAAAATTAATCGCCGTCATCACCCAAATTATCTTTACTTGTGGTCCGCAACACGCCGCAGTAAACTATCCTCAATACGACTACGGCGCATTTGCCCCTAACATTCCTGCGGCGGGCTATGCCCCACCCCCCAAAGAAAAGGATAATCCAGACTTTAAATTGGATAATCCCGACTCCCTCAAATCTCTTTCTCCTTATCTCTTGAAGTTTCTGCCACCCAAAGAGCAAGCCATCAGCCAACTGACTATTCTATACTTGCTGACATCATTTCAATATAATCGTCTAGGATATTACGATCGCAGAAATTTCCAAGATGCCAAAGTTCAACCCTTCATCGTAGCCTTTCAACGAAATTTACATGCTATTGAAGATCGGATTAATCTCCGCAACACTAAACGGAGCCAACCTTATATTTTCCTCAAGCCCTCCTTGATTCCCAATAGTATTAATATTTGAGGGAGTAGGGAATGGGTTTTTTGGAGTGGGGAATAAGGAATAGGGAATGGGGAGACAAAAAACAAAAAATAAATAACCAACAACCAACAACCAACAACTAACAACTAACAACTAACAACCAACAACCAACAACCAACAACTAACAACCAACAACCAACAACCAACAACTAACAACTAACAACAAATGAGTAAACCCGAAACCAGAACCTTTTTGCTAGACTTTGAAAAGCCATTGTACGAATTAGAGACACGAATTAACCAAATTCGCGATTTGGCACAGGAAAATAATGTCGATGTCACCGAACAAATTCACCAATTAGAAGAAAGAGCAGTGCAACTTCGTCAAGAGATTTTTGGCGGATTATCTCCATCCCAGCGACTGCAATTAGCTCGTCATCCCAAACGCCCTAGTACCCTAGATTATATTCAGGCAATTAGTGATGAATGGATCGAATTACATGGAGATCGCAATAGCTATGACGATCCCGCCTTAGTCGGTGGTGTAGGGCGTTTGGGAGGCCGCCCTGTGGTGATTTTAGGGCATCAAAAAGGTAGGGATACCAAAGATAATGTGGCGCGGAATTTTGGCATGGCAGCCCCAGGAGGCTATCGCAAAGCGATGCGGCTGATGGAACATGCCAATCGGTTTGGTATGCCAATTATTACATTTATCGATACCCCCGGAGCTTGGGCTGGTATGGAAGCAGAGAAGTTGGGGCAAGGAGAAGCGATCGCGTATAATCTACGAGAAATGTTTCGTCTAGAGGTCCCGATTCTCTGTACAGTTATTGGAGAAGGGGGTTCCGGTGGCGCATTGGGTATTGGAGTTGGCGATCGCTTATTGATGTTTGAACATTCTGTCTATACCGTAGCCACCCCAGAAGCTTGTGCCGCCATCTTATGGAAAGATGCAGGTAAATCACCCCAAGCAGCAGTTGCCCTAAAGATTACCGCTTCCGATCTCAAAGACTTGGGTATTTTAGATCAAATCTTACCCGAACCCGTCGGTGGTGCCCATTCCGATCCCCTTGGTGCTGCGGCTGCCCTCAAAGAAGCCCTCTTAACAAATCTGGAAACCCTAAATCAGCTTAGTGGTAAGGAAAGACGAGACTTGCGCTATCAGAAATTCCGACGCATTGGCGCATTTATCGAGCTTCCAGCTTGAAGTTAGAATGGGGAGTAGGGAGTAGGGAGTAGGGAGTAGGGAGTAGGGAATGGGGAGTAGGGAAAATCCTCTCTCAGGTGATATAATCAAGATAATGTAACATTTCTTTACATTATTCCCAGACGATCGCTGGGAAACTGACATTCATGCCTGTGAATCGGAATTTCCCATTCCCCTGAAGAGCTTTGAATTAAAACTCAAAACTCAAAACTCAAAACTCTCTTCCCCATTCGACAAATTTCATGACTTCATCGATGAAACGACGTGCCCTAATTACGGGTGCTAGTAGTGGTATTGGCAAAGCAACAGCTTTTGCATTTGCTAAAGCAGGAATTGATGTGGCATTAGTCGGTCGTTCACAAGAAAAATTAGCAGCAGTTGCCACATTTGTCAAGGAAACTGGAGTGAATGCTCAGACGTATGTTCTAGATTTGGCAAAGATTGAAGAGGTTAAAACTGGAATTGAAGAAATTGCAGCAGATTTTGCGCCGATAGACATTTTGGTGAATAGCGCGGGTATGGGCTACACCGGATTGCTGATGGATACTCCATTAGCAGATTGGCAAGATGTCATGGATCTAAATCTAACCAGCATATTTCAGTCTATCCAGGCCATTTTACCCACCCTGCGCCAACAGCAACGCGGTACGATCGTCAATATCACTTCAATAGCAGGGGAACAACCTTTTCCTGGTTGGGGCGCTTACAGCGTCAGCAAGGCAGGTTTAATTGCGCTGTCGAAAACCCTAGCTGCTGAAGAAAGAAGTAATGGTATCCGGGTGGTGATGATTTGTCCCGGTGCTGTTAATACTCCCCTCTGGGATACGGATACAGTGCAAGTTGAATTAAATCGAGCGGCGATGTTAACCCCAGAAATTGTCGCCAAATCAATTCTGCACGCCGTTTTGATGCCAGAAGAAGCAGTCATCGAGTCAATGACTTTGATGCCTAGCGCTGGTGTGCTTTAAGGAGACTGTCTAACTGTTTGGTGGTTGTTGGTTGTTTGTTGTTGGTTGTTTGTTGTTAGTTGTTAGATAGAGAGACAATTGTCGCAGCAATAACGAATAACTGTCACAGATTGTACACCTCTTATCCAACAAATAACAAATAACCAACAACAAATAACCAGCTAATTTCTGTCAAAAAACTTACTCAGGATAATCATGACTATTGCTTCTTCTAATGGATTAAATTCTGCCGATTTGGTTGCAACTGCTAACAATACAAATATCACAAGTCGTGTTGAGACTCGACCGGATCGTAACACTCAAAATGGTCACGAACCAAAATTACATCCACCCTCTGAAGAAATGAATGAGGAAATGATCGAGGCAGTGCGAACTCTACTTTTAGGAGTAGGTGAAGATCCAGAAAGGGAGGGACTTCTGAAAACTCCAAAGCGGGTAGCTGAGGCGATGCGATTTATGACTGGGGGTTACAATCAGTCCTTAGAACAAATAGTGAATGGGGCAATCTTTGATGAGGGTCATAATGAAATGGTTCTCGTCCGAGATATTCATTTCTTTAGTCTCTGCGAACATCACATGTTACCATTTATGGGTAAGGCACATGTTGCTTATATTCCCAACCAAAAAGTAGTAGGCTTAAGTAAATTAGCGCGTGTTGTGGAAATGTATGCGCGGCGACTGCAAGTGCAGGAACGCTTAACTCGCCAAATTGCCGAAGCAATTCAAACGATTTTAGAACCCCAAGGAGTGGCTGTAGTGATGGAAGCAAGCCACATGTGCATGGTAATGCGGGGCGTGCAAAAACCTGGTTCTTGGACAGTTACTAGTGCGATGATTGGCGTATTTCAAGACGAACAAAAAACTCGCGAGGAATTCCTTAATTTGATTCGTCATCAACCGAGTTTCTTTTAATCTGATTTAGCCCTTGAGAGGAAGAAACTTCTATCCCCCCTAGCTTCAAAAGCAGGGCTTTTTCATTCTCGGTTGAAAAATTGGGTTTTTTGGGGCAAGGGGGAAGAAGAGTTTTTAGTAATAATTGATCGCTCCTATTTATTTTAATAGGATAAATGAGCTGAAAACCGATTTCCATCTGCTTTCTATATCTCTCAAGTTTTAAGAATGAAACAGCCCTGCCTTGGTTAAAGATAAGTAGTATTACTGCGTAATGCCTATTCTAGTGCGATGCCTTCAACTGCTGTGGCGATGCCCGGTTTGGGTGAAGCCATCGCTTTGTCAGTAAAGCATCCAGACGGCAACACCCGCTTTCAGCATCGCCGATTTGGTCAACTCCAACCCAATTTTGTTGAGAAATATCAACACTATTAGCCAGCTCGGAAAAAATAGATAAACTACAGGTGGAGTGTATCCGAGGTCAAACTTATGGGCAGCCGCAAGCATATCAGCAGGAAAGATATCAGTGCATCAGCTTTTACCCCGAAGCCCAAGCCAAATATATTGCTCTCCTCGTGCTTTTAGTAACGGGAAACACGCCAGAAGCAGTGAATTACCCAAAACTGATATATTGCAAACTCGTCCCTTTGCTAGTCCTTCTCAAAAATCATCTGGAGCAGAAGTACAACCCCTGACACCCGAAGCACGGGAGAAAGTCGAAACATTTGGTTACAAGGGGGTGAGTATTCCCTCATTTGCACCTTCTACAGCACCACCAACAGTCCAGCGAGAGGAAGTAACTGAGGAAGATACCTCCTTGCGATCGGAAGCCGAAACAGACGAACATCAGCCAATATGGGGATTTGCCAGAGAATTCTCAAAGCCGCAGTCGGAGGAAGTATCACCCCAATCGGGGACAATTCAGCTCAAGTGTGATGAGTGTGGAGCAGAAGATTCAGAGGAAAAACTCCCAGAAACTATTCAGGCTCAAGCTGAAATATCCGAGGCGAAGGATTATACTTAAAACACATTTGAGCAAATCAGGGGAGGCAAAGAAACAGAGATTTGGCAACCCAAAAGTATTGGTAAGCTAGATACCAAGCTTTTAGCCAGGAATCAGCAGAGTGAATTATCAATAACTAAAGCCAAACCGAGTCGGATTCGGGCGAAAAAACTTTCAGAATTAGTAGGAAAGAAAGAAACTTTATCAAAACCAGAAGTTGCTAATCCTCAATCGGAAGTAGCGACAACTACAGAAACAAAAGAACTTCATCAGCCGATTCAAGCCAAGCTGACAGTGGGAGAGCCGGGGGATAAATATGAGCAAGAAGCTGATGCTGTTGCTGCTCAAGTGGTAGAGAAGATTAATTCACCTCCTCCTCAAGAGTCAGTCCAGCGTCAGTCAGAATCAGGGGTAACGTCAGTACCTAATATAACTGTGATGCGTCATGGTGAGGGGGGTGTTGGTGAGGGAGCGTCTGTTACTCAGGATGTGGAGGAAGGTATCCAACGGGCGCGAGGTGGGATATTTAACCTCCACATTGGTATTTATCAAGACCCGGCTACGAGTCGCTGGTGTGTAATAGCATCCGATCCACAAGAATGTGTCGCAGATCTATGCGACCCGCAAGGATGTTTTCCCACTATAAAAGACGCTATACAAGCATTTTTTGGATGCGTTCAATCTGCTTTAGGTGTTCTTGGTAATTTTTTAAGTGTTGTAATCGGAATTATTTCATTTTTACTCAAGCCCCTACTTCCACAAAGTGTTGGTCAGACTCAAGAAGGAAATAACGGAACAATAACAGAGGTCTAATTTTGATGCGTTATCAGTTCTATCTGCGAGATAAAAAAGACGATCTAGAAACTCTTATAGCTTTGTACCAAGTTACTATTTATTGGGCGGCTAATAGAGGAACCAGATTTATCTTGAGCCTTATCCCTGGTATTTATGACAAACCAGAGGATGAGGCAAGACTTTGTTCTCTGGGAAAAGTAACTATTGTTCCTCCACGCGAACCAACCGATACAGAAAAATTTCTGGCTCAAGAACTAATGAATGCTTGCGATAAAATTGTACAGGAACTTTCAGGTAATAAACTGGAGCTATCAACTTTTAGCATACCGACAAAAGTAGTTCAGGTACAAGGAACACCAGATGAGATCTTCGCTAAGGAGTTAACTTGTAAAAGACCACCACAAAAAGCTCTATATGGTGAGTTGTGTCCAGTTGAAGATTTAGAGGTGTTTGTAGGGGATCGCCGCCTCTATAGATCATCCGATTACGGAACAATGCAGATGCTCGAGCTGACTGAGGAAGAACATGAAAGTCTCCTTCAAACCCTAAAGGAAGCTGACATAGATCCAACCTACCTGGTGAGATCGCTTCCATACGTTACTGATTATTTCCAAGAATAGAAAATCGGAGATTGTTGCTACTGAGGTAACACAATGGATATTTTTGCAGTAATTGAAAGCCAGGATTTAGATCTGCTAGCTAAGATGCTATCAAGCAATGTCGATCTCAATTGTCTTCGTCCTGACTCGTTAGCATGGACACCGTTACATGAGGCAATTCAGCAAATTGAAGACGGCGGCTCAATTGATACCTTAGTCCTGCTGCTACGATATGGTACACCTGTCAACACTTGGGATGGGAATCATGATTCCACGCCACTGTTGATTGCTCTGTTTCGGGGTCAGTTAGAAGCCGCTCGCTTATTACTCGCTGCTGGTGCAGAGCCGAACGTTGTGGGTAGTGAGGGTGATTCGCCGTTACGTTGGTGCGTTGAGCGTGGCGATCGTGATACTACCGCTCTACTGCTGCGGTGTGGGGCAGCTCAAACCATTGATGGTTTTGGGGGACCAGCTGGTATGACGGCACTAGGGCAGGCTGCTCATCGACTTGACTTAAAGATGGTTGAAATTCTTTTACGTGCAGGAGCAGATCGAGAAGCACTGGATACTGATAGATTCACAGCAGTTAGGCGAATGCCTCCAGCGGACGAGAGCAATAATGATATAAGACTAGCCATAGAGGCATTGCTAATAGGGTGCGATCGCCAATCTTGTGAGTAGTCGTCAGTTGGGTTGAAGAATAAAACCCAACATCCATAACGCTTTCGGTTCACACACCCTAATATTTTAACCGTTGTTTTTGTTGAGTTTTGCGATCGCACAAACCACCCTACACTCTGCAACTAAAGTGTAGGGTGGTTTGTGTCCACAATGGTTTGATTATGTTCCTGATAGAATCCCTAGTGAATAATTGAAGCATAAGCAGTAAGGAGGAATAGGATAATGTCAAATCTTGAAGAAGGACTTTCTGCCTACGAAGACTCGGAATTTGGCAAGGCATTTCAAATATTGATGCCTCTCGCTGAGTCGGGGAATCCTCAAGCCCAAAAATTTATCGCATATATGTATGATTTTGGGCAAGGTGTAGACCTCAACTGGGCTGAAGCAATTAAGTGGTATCGTTTACCTGCACAAGAAGGAGATCCATTTGCTCAAAATAATTTAGCTACATTACTTTTGGATGAGTTTCCAGAAGAAGCAATTAAATGGTATGTTTTGTCAGGTAACCAAGGGTGTCCTTTTGCGCTCGAAACCTTAGCCGATATATACTCCGGTCATTTAAGTATATCAGGCATGAGAGAACATCAGTATAGAGATGATCTCAAAGCAATCTCTTTGTATATGAAAACAGCTCAAAACGGTTCTCCGCTTGGATGTCATCGACTGGGTGAAATGTATGCTGCTGGTCAAGGAGTTAGCCCTGATTTCAATCAGGCAGTCTTTTGGTATCGGAAAGCTGCTGAGGAGAATTATGAACCATCTCAAAAAGTCTTAGCTACCGCCTATCAACAAGGGTTACTTGGTTTGCCCCAAGATGAGGAACTTGCCAGATATTGGCTGGAAAGATCGCAAAAGTCATAACCAAAAGTGCGATCGCCGATCTTGTAGGGTGCGTTATGCTATCGCTAGCACACCCTACAGTGCGATAGTAGTACCTGCTACAGGCGAGCCCTTCTGAGTCCGAAAGCCTGAAAGCGGATCTCTCATAGTACGATCCGCTTTCGTCACTTATTGAGAAACTGCCAAAGCCACACCTAAAGACATGCCCTCAAATCAACCCATTTTTGACGCAATAGTCAACTTCTTCACCCAAGACAATTGGTCATTTACTCAAATAAAAAAACAATCAACCTTACGCCTAGCCTTTAAAGGAAAAAACGGTAAATGTGACTGTTACGCCCAAGTCAGAGAAAAAGAGAAACAATTCATCTTTTACTCAGTTTGCCCAGAGAGAGTACCAAAAACCAAACGTCGAGTTGTAGGCGAGTTTCTATTAAGAATAAATTATGGTCAAATTCTCGGCAGTTTTGACCTAGACTTTAGTGATGGTGAAATTCGCTATAAAACTAGTAGTATTATTAATCCTAAATCCCTCACTGCTGATACTATAAAAGATTTAGTTTATACCAACTTGATGATGATGGAGCAATATTTACCGGGGATTAGATTAGTTATATCTGGAGATATGTCACCAGAAGAAGCACTCGCAGAAACAGAAAATCTGGCAGAATGATTTACATGGTTTTTATTGGTTGTGAGAGTAGATGCGCAGAATTAGTTAGTAGTAGGCGCTTAAGCGCCCACTACCAACTTCAGCCACCAAATTTTAATCCTGAAACACCATAATACTGCCAGAATAACAGGCTACCCAAACCTGACGAGTCTGTGCGTCGTAAGTAATCCCAATCGGATTCTCATTTACCTTGACAGTTTCCATCACCTTCATATCAGTAGCACGTACTTTACTCACAGTATTGGAATTGTAATTCACCACATACAAAAATTGTCCATCATCCGATATCGCCATACTGCGAGGAGCCTCACCTGTGGTAACTTTTTTGACCACTTTACCTGTAGATAAATCTATTTTCGCTACGTCATCTTCCCCATTCAAGGTAGCGTAGAGATATTTTCCTGCGGGATCTAAGCTCAAATGGCGAGGTGAATTTCCAATATTTTTCAGCCATCCTACTGAAAAATTAGTGAGATTTACAGTAGCAATATCCTTAGTCCCCATGATCGCAACATAAGCATTTTCTGAAGCTGAATCAATTACTATTCCCCGAGGATAACGTCCCAATCTAATCCGTTTAATTTCCTTGTTTTGATTAGGATCTACTACACTCAAATCCCAACTGCACCAATTACTAACTAATACCAACCCATCATCCGGTGAAGTGGCGACAAATTTAGGTACGGAACCAACTTCAATGGCTTTCTCAACTTCCAGAGTTTTGGTATTAATTCGGTACAAAAAACTATTATCTGTTTTTTGAGAAAGCTCGCATTTATCGTCGCCTGGATTCTTGAATTCTGAGCCATACATTTGGTAATTAGAGATCCAAGCGTAATCGCCCTGATTAGAGAAAGCAGCTTCAACGGGAGCGCCCTGGTATTTGCCTTTGAACTTTGACTGACTGTATTTCCCTAAATCTACAGTATCATCAATGGTTTTGACTAGCTGATATTTGCGATCGTAAACTGTGATGTTGTGGCTGTACATCATGTTTTGGGCAAAGAATAAACCCTCACCGGAATGAACGATTGATTTGGGCGAGATATTACCAAAAATCGTTTTCTTTAGGCTCATCCCACTTTGATAATCGTTTTTTTTTCCAAGGTATTTTTGCGATCGCTCTGGTTTTGGATGAATGGTGTATCATTAAACACATCATCTGGCTTTGCCTCTGGAGATGGGTTTGATTCTGGGGTGGTAGCTTTTAAGGCACTTTGCGTTTTTGCGTCAATTTTACCATCTGGGGTTAAGCCATTCGCTTTCTGGAATTCCATCACCGCTGCTTCTGTCAAAGAACCATAATAGCCTGTGGTGGGACCGTTAAAGTAGCCTTTGTCTTGGAGTGTTTTCTGAATTGCAGTAACGTCAGAATTGCGACTACCTTTCTGTAAAATTGGCTGGTTATTTCCTAATCCAATCCGCTCATCGGTAATAGTGGGAGATGGGGTAATATTAGGTGATGGAGATATGGGTTCTGATGTAGTTTGGGGACTTGATTCTATTGCGCCACGGGTTTGGGAGCCTGCGATACCATCTGGCTTGAGATTTTTGGCTTGTTGGAATTTCTTCACTGCTGCTTCAGTCCCAGTGCCATAGTAACCTGTAATGGGACCGTCAAAATAGCCGCTTAATTGCAGATTTTTCTGGAGCGCGGTAACTTGAGAATTGCGATCGCCTCTTTTGAGTAGTACTTTGGGTTGAGTTGATCCTGAGTCTTCATCCGTCTCTGCCATTGATGAGGTGTCACTCTCAGGGGTGGTTTTTTCTTTAACAGATGAGGTATCACTCTCAGAGGCTGCTTTTTCCTGAATCGGCGAGATATTACTTTGAGAATCCTCTTGTACTTCTACAGGTTGTGAGTCAATCGATTCACGGCTTTTTACCGCTGAGGTGGAAGTACCCAATTTCCCTTGGGTATTCGCACCAGCAACGCCATCGGATTTGATTCCCTTGGCTTCCTGGAATTTCTTTACCGCCGCTTCCGTCACTGGACCATAATAACCAGTGATTGGTCCGTTAAAGTAGCCTGCATCTTGTAAAGTTTTTTGAAGGGAGGTTACGTCAGAGCCTTTATCTCCCTTCTTCAGAGCAAAAACGGGGGCTGCCAAACTGACAATAAAGAGGGTAATGGTGAAGATAATAAATGGAATCCATGCACCACTCAGGCGTTTTCTCTGGTGGAATTCCGGGAAAAGGGCACTGTAACCGGGGGGTGTCTTCAGGTTTGGGTTGACTCCTGCCTCATTAGTGACAGCTAGATTAGGTTGGGTGAGTTTGTCCATCGCGCTTCATCTTCCTATCGCATTTTCCGCCATGCTACACCAGGCAGGCTCATAAGAGCTACCCCCCTTAAGGAGTTTCAGTTGTAATTGGTTATTGGTTATTGGTTATTGGTTATTTGAAAAACCACAAACAACAAACAACAAACAACAAACAACGAATAACACCTTTTACCATACTTGAGCCGATTCTCTAGTGTCGCTGCGGTTGCTTATTTCCTGGGAGAAGTAACGCCAAGCGGTGAGGGGTTCAGGGAGTGGTTCGATGGTACAGTAGCAGTCTTGACTCAAAGATGCTCTTCTAATATTGTGCTGCATACCGTTGACTAAGATTCTGGTGGTGTTGGATCCGTCAGTTAGTATTGTCTTAAAGAATACATCATATCTTGCTAAGGCAATCCCTTTGCCTTTCTGACCAGTTTCGTAAACTTGCCAGGTAAAATTCATGTTAACGTAATTTAGGTTGCGGACGCGCCAAATGGCAAAGCCGTCAGTCGATCCCATGCTGGTGAGTTCAAGTGGGGTAATATTGGGTATCATGAGTCCTCCAATCCTGTGGTGAGAGTCTTCCTAGCGTGCTGTTGTCAGTATGGAATACCAATGTTTGCGATCAGTACGCCTCTAATTGCTAATGAGCGTGGACAAGAGTGGAAAAACCATACATATACCCATCTTTACGGTGAATTGCTTTACAGTATTTGTGGCGCACCGGGCTAACCTTTCCTCTTGATGAAATCATCTCAAAAACTCCACTTGCTCGTACAATTAGCCTACCGACATGAGTACCAGTAAACTTCCCTCTCGGGAGAGTTGCGGATACTATATCGCCAGTTTTAAAACCAAAAAATGTCTGACACCGCGTCTTGTGTTTAATGGGAAAACCATATTTATTTGTCGTACACATCATCCGACTTCCCCAGCCTTTAGCTGTAATTAACAAGGGCTGGGAAGTCAAGATTTCCATGCGGGGAACTAACCCCACACAAGCGGCATCTAACCAATGATTTTTCGGGAGTTCTAATCGAGTACGATTATATTTTGTTTGACCACCTGTTCCGCTTTCAATTGGTAATGCTATTTCTTTCAATCTGTTGAATAATGTCCAACGAGTAGCATTTACTGCTGCGGCATCTTTTAATGGTTGTTTGGCTTGTTTCAAGATACGGGATAATACTTCAGGTTTTTGGGTAAGAAAATCTCTAACATCGCTAGAACCTTTAGCTTGATTACATTGACGACAGGCAATAGTTAGATTGGAGACGCGATTGCTTCCACCTTTTGATTTTGGCTGAATATGCTCTATTTCTAGAGGTAAATTTTCTGCACCACAGTAGGCACATTTTCTACCCCATTTTGAGAGTAAATATTCTCTAATCTCATACCCAGCTAGTTCTCCCTGTTGGTACTCAATGCCCGATATCTCTGGATTTGACATGGCTTGGGTGTCAAACTTGACTAATTCCTGAGATATCCCTGTAATGGGAACATACCGAGTTATGCGGTTAACCCAAGTCATCATATTTTCGACTCGAGATTCGAGACTTGGCGGTAGCCATCCCGTTTTTCGAGTCCGGTTTAAAAACCGAGGTTGACGATACCTAGTTTTTCGGTTTCTCCGATGACAACGAATCGCACGACGGGATTCTAAACCATGCTTAATTTGTTCTCCCCTGTGAGTTAATTCCGCCCCCCAAATTACTCGATCATTTTGAACAATTGCTAATCCACTTACCTTGGAGCCTGGATCTATTTTTAATTGATGAGGCTCTATTTTGGGATTAGATCCCTTGTATTTTAGGATAATTGTAAATGGGTAACGTCGATAGATTGCAGCTTGACGGAGTTTCAATAACCGCCTTGCTTGTCCTGGCGGTATTGGGTTAAGCTGTTGATAATTTGTATCGAGAACAAAGATAAAATTAGACATGAATGTCCTCCCAAAAGGGGTAATGTTTTCCGCGCCAATGTTTTTAGGGCTTTTTAGGTCAATTACACTTCTTTAACCAAATAGAGATGTTTAATAATTGACGACAGAGCTACAAGCTGGAAAGCACCCGTAGGTGTCATCACCCTGGAAACGTAGTTTTTTACTGAGGCTGGCTATCTCTACACTGTTTGAACTGGTTGTCCAGTTTTGTCCAGTGTTTGGTGGATAGCGTTGGTGTAATGTGTAATTTGTGTTTGACTACTCTAGATTTCCCAATTCCCAGGATAAAAT
>NZ_JAMZMM010000510.1 GCF_024178385.1 Limnofasciculus baicalensis BBK-W-15
CAGTGGAACTCGCCACGCTTGAAGTCGCTGATCTCGACGGCGGCCATCGCATCATCGCCACGCTGCTGGAGCAGGCGGTTATAGAGCGCGACAATGTCGGACGTGAGGGCCTCAGCGAGCGGCTTGCGCTGCGCTTCGAGTTCGGCAAGGCGATCTTTGATCTCGGTGTAGCGTTTCTCGCGATCGCCCTCGGCGACCTTCTTCACACTCTCGCGCTCGCCACGCTGGCCGCCGAGTGATTCGACCTGCTTCTTGATCTCGTCGGCCTTCTGCATCAGTTCGACGGCGGCGGTCTCGGAACGATCGCGATCGGCCTTGATCGTGTTGATCTCGGTGAGGAACGCCTTGTATTCCTTGTTGGTCTGCGCGTTGTCCATCTGCGACTTCAGGGCCGCCATGCGGGCGTCGAGTCGCTTGGTCTCGCCATCGGCCTCGTTGGCCTTGGCCAGCGTCGTCTTGTGCGATTGCTCAAGAGTCTTCTGCTGACCGTCCAAGGAGCCGAGTTGCTTGACCTGATCGGCCAAGAAACTCTCCGCTCCCTTCAGGCGGGACTGGAGTCCCCGCAACTGCTTGTCCACCAAAAAGACCTTGACGAGATTCTCCGTGACGGTCATCGAACACTCCGGCCGAAGGCTCCGACCATAACAACGCAGTCCATTCTAGCGTGCTCCTACGCGCCGGGGAGGGCCCATTTCAACCACCAGAAGGCCAAAGGGGTGACCAAAAGAGGGGAATCCAGCACGTCCAGCACCCCACCAAAGCCCGGAATGCTCGAGCCGGAGTCTTTCAACCCAGCGTCACGCTTGAACAGGCTCATCACCAGGTCGCCCGCCTGCCCCACGACCGCGAAGACGACGCCCGCGACGATTAGGGGCAAAGCACCCGGCATCGTCTCGCCTGCCCACATTGTGAGCAGGCGTGCCCCGCCGACAGACGCAGCGCAGGAAAGGGCGATCCCGCCGACGAGCCCTTCCCACGTCTTGCCTGGGCTGAGCCAAAGGATCAGCTTGTGCTTGCCGATGGCGCGTCCCGTGAAGTATGCGCCGGTGTCGCAGGCTTTGACGACGAGCAGGAGCCACAGGAGGATCCAGACCGAATGCTCGCGACGAATGGCTAGCACAAACCCGAGCATGATGCCGAGGTACACGAACGCGAGCAATGACGCCCCCGCGGCGAGGACGACACCCTTGGTGTTCTGGCCCTTCGAATACACCAGCAACGACGTGAAAAACAAGAGCACCGCCGCGGAGCCCACAATCGCCACGGAATCGATCGAGTGCTGAGCGTTCGGCGCGAAGAATGACACACAAAGCCCGGCCCAAGACGCGAGCGTGAGGAGCGCGGCCGAGGCCTTCGCGCCCTTCGCAACTATGATTGAAGCAAGTTCCTTGGAACCGAGAGCCCCGAGCGCGAGGCAGATGAGAAAGACAATCGATCCGGGCGGCACCTTGTCCACGCCGAGCACGGGTGACGAGAGGGTCTTGTTCCCGAGGAATGAATCGAGCCACACCAGCCCGATGAGGGCGGCGATCATGAGCGGGCCGAAGGTCAGGCGTTTCCACATAAAGGGCTCAAACCTCCGTGCTCGTGGCGAGTGCCTCGCGGCGAATACCGCCGAACCGCCGATCGCGTGACGCAAAGTCGCGGACGGCCGCATGCAGATCCGCTGCGGCAAAGTCAGGCCATAGCGCGTCGGTCACGTGGATCTCGGCGTAACTGATCTGCCACAGCAGATAGTTGCTCACGCGGCGTTCGCCTGCGGTGCGGATGAGGAGGTCGGGATCGGGCAAGCCCCTCGTGTACAGGTGCTGCTCGAAGAGGTCTTCGTCGATCGCATCGGGCGAAAGTTCGCCACGTTTGACTCGCTCCGCGATCGCGCGGGCGGCGTCGGTGATTTCTGCACGCGAGCCATAGTTGAACGCGAGGCAGAGAGTACAACCCGTGCAGTCCTTTGTTGTCTCTTCAATCTTGTCCATCGCGTCGGTGACATGTGATGGCAGGCCTTGTCGTCGGCCGACGACCTTGAAACGAACCTGCTCGCGTTTCAGATGCTCTCGTTCGCCTTCCAAGTACATTGCGCACAGGTCCATGAGCGCGTCGACTTCGTCCTTGGGGCGCTTCCAGTTCTCGAGCGAGAACGAGTAGAGCGTGAGGCACTCGATGCCGAGGTTGCCGGCCTGAACCACAACCTCGCGTGCGGCCATCGCGCCGTTGCGGTGTCCGAAAACGCGTGGGAAACCTCGCTGCTGGGCCCAGCGGCCGTTGCCGTCCATGATGATCGCGACGTGCTGCGGGATGCGCTCGGGATGCACGTCCGGGATGAGTTCGAGTGGTCGAGCCGTCGCAATACGTTGACGCAACTTCGCTTCGGCGGCGATCGCCGACGGGTCGTTCCTGAAGTCGCGCACTGTCTCACTCATTCGACTGAATCTCCCACGAGGCACGCGGATCGCTGCGGGGTGCTTACGCGCCGACCCGGATGGTTTGTTCGCGGTCCGGGCCCACGCTCACGATTCCGACCGGCACGCCGATGCGTTCCTGCACGAAATCGACGTACTTGCGTGCGTTCACCGGCAGGTCCGCAAGGCGCTTGGCCTTTGAGATGTCCTCCGAGAACCCCGGCAGCGCGGTCCAGACTGGCTCGACCTTCGCCAGGTCATCTGCATCGGGCGTAAACATGTCGCTGGTTCCGTCCTTCGTGCGATACGCGGTACAGACCTTGATCTCGTCGAATCCGGAGAGCACGTCGAAAAGGGTCATCGCGACGGTGGTCAATCCATTGATTCGCACGGCGTAGCGCACAGCGACGAGATCGAGCCAACCGACGCGGCGGGGGCGACCTGTGGTCGTGCCGAACTCGCGGCCGCGGGTGCGGATGCGATCCGCCGTCGCGTCGTGCAGTTCCGTGGGCATCGGACCAGAGCCAACGCGGGTCGAATACGCCTTCATGACGCCGATGATGGTCTTCACCTTGGTCAGTGGCACTCCCGCGCCGACACCGATGCCCGCGGTGCCCGTGCTGGAACTGGTCACAAACGGATACGTGCCGTGATCGACGTCGAGGAGCGTGCCATTGGCGCCCTCGAAAAGGATCTTCTTGCCGCTGTCGAGAAGGTCGTGGAGCAGGTGCGTGGTATCGCGGATCATGGGACGTAGGCGCTCGCCGACGCGAGACGCGTGATCGAACAACACCTTGGCGTCGAGCGTCTGGGGCTGGCCGGTCATCGCGCTGAGCATGGGGCCCTTTGCCGAGCACGCGAGATTCAGGCGTTCACGGAGCAGTTCGGGCTTGAGCAGGTCGCCGACTCGGATGGCGTTTGAGCGTTGGATTTTGTCGGCGTATGCCGGCCCGATGCCGCGGCGGGTCGTGCCGATCTTGGTGTTGGAGTTGGAGGCGGCGTCTTCG
>NZ_JAMZMM010000511.1 GCF_024178385.1 Limnofasciculus baicalensis BBK-W-15
CCCCATTCCCCATTCCCACCTATCTAGCCAAATTAGCCATTTTAGATGAAAATAGAAAGATGAAGACAGTTAAAAAAACTATACGCATTGAGCGAGGTAAATAAGAATATGGATTGGCGATTAGTGATTGTTTTGTTGCCTCTCCTCCTGGCAGCAGGTTGGGCTGTATTCAATATTGGCGCAATTGCTCTTGGACAAATTCAGGCGTTTTTGAATAAATCGTCCTGATTCAGGTAGGTATAAATACCACAAAGCTAGCTGTTCCCCACTTGCGGTGAATGGCTAGCTTTTGTCTATCTTTGAGTGCAACTCGGTAGTATCCTCCTGTATTTTCCTTTGAGCGTAACGCACCCTTGCCTCAACAAATCCTCAAGATTAAAATTCCACAGTATTACCATCCCATCCTGACTAGCTGAAGCTAAAATCTCACCATCGGGAGTAAAACTCACATTTGTTACCTGAGCCTGATGACCTGCTAAAGTTTTCAATAGCGTACCATCTCGATGCCAAAGTCTCACTAAGTTATCTGTACTTCCAGAAGCAAGGGTTTCACTATCAGGAGTGAAGCTAATACTTGTCACTGGTGCTGTATGCTTCAAGATACTTAGTAGTGTACCATTTTTGCTCATTAGTTTGATATTGCCATCGGTATTAATTGAGGCAATTATTTTACCGTTAGGGCTGTTACAGGTTGTTGTGGAAAGGCAGAGATTCGCTGAGTTTAGTCTAGAGGTTTTGTGAGGGATTGGGAGAGATTTGCCATCGCTGGTTTTCCACATTTGGATTTTACCATCATTCGTGGTGGTAATCAAGGTTTTGCTATCGGGCGTGAAGGTTAAAGATTTGACTGGCAATGTCTGTAGCTTTAACACGCTTCTGTCTTTTTCTAGGCTATCAATGGCTTGATTAAGTGCAGCGACAACTAAAATTTTAGTATCAGAATTGATGCCTAGGTATTGTTTAGCTTGTTCGCCAGCTTGGATGCTTTCAATTAGGGCTTCTATTTTTTGATTCGACTGTAAGAGGGATTCCGATAGTAGACTTTGGGCGTTGAGTTGGGTATTGGTTTCATTCATGGATACTTTGACTAAAAATAATCCTGCTAGGAAAGCAAAAACAGTCATGAATGAACCCATAGCTGCGGTTAATATTTTGGCCTTTTTAATCCGTTCCTGTCTGAGTTGTTCTTCAATTTCTTTTCGTTGCTTTTGTTCTTTATTCAATGATTCTAGTAATTCATTTTCTCGTCGCAGTTGTTGAATTTCTGTTTGGCTTTGGGCTTGTTTTTCCCGTAACTGAGTTAAGGCTGCTTCTTGACTGGCGGCTAAAAATTGATAATCGCAATCGCTCAAACTTTTTCCTCCTGCCCATTCTTGTGCATCCTGCAATGCTTGCCCTCTCAATAAGCGGGATTCATCTTGACAGTTGGTGGCTAGCCATGCAGTTAATGATTCACTATAGGGGCGCAAGTCACAGAGGATTTTTTCTACCCAATCTTGGTTGAAGATAGCTTGATAAATAGGATTTTTTACTCGTAATTTTCCCTGGCAGGTAATTACTAATCCACTGAGGCGTAATTCGGTTTGTTCTGGAGTGTCATCAGCGGTAATTTCTCCATATTGTAATATTTTTTGATAAAGTCCGAGCAACCTGCCACAACGTTGTTGATTTTTGAGAATGCGATCGCGTATTGTTCTAATATGTACTGGTTCGTCTTGAGTTTCCCAGTTTTCGATGATTCGGGATTTGACGATTTGGGTGACTGTGGTAGGGGATGTGGCAACGGATGTGGCAACGGATGTGTTAACGGATGTAGCGGATGTGGTAGCGGATGTTTTATCGGATGGTAATTGGTAATTTTTATTCCCTACTCCCCATTCTCCATTCCCTACTCCCCACTCCCTACTCCCTACTCCCCACTCCCCCTCTTCGACTACTAATTGACAAAGTTTTTGGGTGAGAAATGGTTGTCCACCTGTCCAATATAAAATTTCTTTTAATACTGCTTGAGGGTTGTTTATTTTCCCCTCCATTCCCTTGATAAAATCCTGACATTCGTGAAATTGAAAACCCTGTAAATCGATACCCCTACCAATATTAAATGGTGTCCGTGTCGTATCGGAAATTAAATCTGATGGGGTGGCTACTCCTAATAGGGCAAAGGTAAGTCGCTGATATTCTAGTTTTTGGGCGCGTTTGTTGTAGCAAGATCTAATTAAGGCAAAAAAGTCATCCATTGGTTCTTTTAATCCTAGGATACTATCGATTTCATCGATAAATATAACAATAGGTTTAGTGATTTTAGTGAGTAAAACTTCTTCGATTAATTCACTCAGTCTCTGGAGAGGTGAAATGAGTTCTCTCTCTTGCCACCAAGTCATAAATTCAACTGCATCGAAGATATTAAAACTACTCAATAGTTTATAGGCAAAACCTCCATACCATTGCTCAATGGACTTACTACCAATATCGGAAAGATCGATAGTAGCACAGGCGTATCCTTCGGTAGGAAGTCTTTGCATTGTCCGCACAAGTAAGCTGGATTTACCCATTTGGCGAGAATTGAGTACATAACAAAATTCTCCAATATTAAGTCCTTCATAGAGTTCAGTATCAGCTTGGCGCACTACATAAGTTGGTGCATTTTCTGGTAAGCTACCACCAATTTGATATGGTAATTTTTCTGTCATCATGTTTGCTCCATTTAACAGTTATTAAGCTAGTATTTTCTAGCTCTCAGGTGTGTTATCATACAACTTAATTTTCATGATAGAATCCTTTTGCAATGTTTGAGTTGGCATTCCTAGAAACTTGCGGATTAGGTTCACTATTTCTAGTTTATTATCAATCCCAGAATCTTGCCCAACGTTAAGAATTAAGTCTTTGCCAGATTTCAAAACGATAACAATTTGATAATTGGCATTTTTGTCATGATTCCAGCTTGTAGATTTGAGCTTAATATCTAAAATATCTGCCAGAGGATGCCAAAGTATTTTTTTAGTCAGGAATCCTTGCTTCCTTAAGATAAATAGGTAATTTTCTTTGTCAAAATGACAATTAATCACCTGTTGGGTAAAAAGGAGAAGGGAAATACAGATAAGGATATTGAGGATGAGAAATACTGGGAGCCACCAAAGGTAAAGTAACCAGGAAAATTGTATGGTAATTAGCAGAATTAGGATTAGAATTCCGAATAACCAGCTTCCTGTGGCAATCCAGAGGAAATAGGGGCGGTGTCGCAGTTTGAGTTGGGTGGGTGTTTTTTCTAGAATAACCATGGTAGTGGATTTTGCAGCGGATTTAGCAGCGGATGGGTGGTTGGTTTGGGGGATGGATTGGTTTGTTTTTTCTTAGCTGATGGGTGGTTATTTTTGCAGCAGATGGGTTGGGA
>NZ_JAMZMM010000091.1 GCF_024178385.1 Limnofasciculus baicalensis BBK-W-15
GGGGAGAAGGGGGAATTTTTTTTGTATTCCCCATTCCCCATTCCCCATTCCCTACTCCCTACTCCCTGACTTTTACGCCACTGCGGGGATATCAAGAGGTAGCAGTTGGGGTTGGATACTTGGCGCTTCTTCTAAGACTTGGACTTCAATATTCACCGATACTAAGTAAGAGCCAGCCTTATCTGCCACAGCTTGGGCAATCAAACTCGCGAAATCCGGGCGTTGTGCTGTAATGGGATCTCGTAAAACAACCTGTTCCCACTGGTACTCGGCTTTGGGATCGATACTGAGGATATAGTGCTTGATCATGGGGGAAAACCTTGAATTTACTAGGGGTTCAGATGTTCGATGACTCTCATCTCCCACTCTTCTATTATAGTACATCTGTACTGGAGTGCCAATAGCCTTCTGGAACTTCCAGTAAGAATATCTATGGAAAGACTGATTGGCAAAACACCCACTCCAGAGGAATGGCAACAACTTCATCGGGAGTTGTCAATCGATGCCAGTGGGAGTGCCAATTATGTAGTTTTGATAATTAGTGCCTGTTTAATTGCAATTTTTTGGATGATTAGTAAGTAGTACAGCTTGGAGGCGATTTCTCCGCTGAAGCTTAAGGTGAACAGCTTTGAGGTAAACTAGAATTGCTCGAAGTTTCTGGAGTTTAACAGCGAATGATTCATCGCCTGTGCTACGAGAATGCGATCGAACGGATCTCGGTGATGCAGAGGAAGACTTGTATAAATCTCAGTGTCTTGAAATGTAATTGGTAGAATTTGAGCGTTAATGTATTCCAATTCTTTCGGCAGATATTCAAATGACCGATTCAGTTGAAGCTTGCCAACATTAATTTTAATGGAGATTTCCCAAAGGCTGGCAATACTAAAATACAAACC
This sequence comes from Limnofasciculus baicalensis BBK-W-15, assembly GCF_024178385.1. Classification (GTDB taxonomy): domain Bacteria; phylum Cyanobacteriota; class Cyanobacteriia; order Cyanobacteriales; family Coleofasciculaceae; genus Limnofasciculus; species Limnofasciculus baicalensis. The sequence goes on from NZ_JAMZMM010000091.1 coordinate 897, forward strand.
TGTTTTAGTATCGATCGCTTCTTTTGCTTTACTACTTAGATTGGAATCACCAAGCAAGTACCACAGAAAGGCATGAGTATCTAAAAGGAATTCCATGTTACATATATTCCTTTAAATCTTCCAGCGGTTCATCGAAATCATCAGACATAACAATTTGACCAGCCCAGCTACCATAACCATGAGGTTGTTCAATTTGTTCTGGAGATGATTCAGTTTTGGCGTGTTTTTCAAGTAAATATTTTGCATAATGCAATATCTCTTGTTTGAGAGATTCTGGCATCTTGACGACAGTTTGAAAAATCTGTAGATCGATAGTCATGATTTTTATGCAATTTTTACTATGTCATGTTCACTTATTATACTTTAATTCCAGTGATGTTCATAGAGTGTGCTGGAGTTCTTGACTTATGGGCGATCGCATATTGCTTAAACAATTCATTTTTCCCTTGGGTAAACCTCAAAAGCTAACTCGTGACGAAAAAAACAGACATTAAACTCCGATGGAGAGAGTAATTGGCAAATATGGCATGATACTCGATCGCCCAAGGCTATCAATTCGCTCTATAAATGGAAATCGCTGACTATTAAGCATGAGCTGATTCTTGGGCGGCAAGTAGAGTGCGACTCAAGAGCAACTTGAAGAAATGTTAGAAATCCTTAGCAGTTATATTAAACTAGCAGTGGATATTGAACGAGGAATTTTGGCAGGTGGTGGAGAGCTTCACGCTGATTGCGAAGCTGTGTTGCTCGAAAATGGGAGCAAGCAGGTAGATATTTGGGGAGCAGATTGGTATCCGCTCACACAAGAGGTAGGCTATGAGTCTCTGATCAATATCCGTCCCCGTTAGAACAATCGTTCGATGGAAATTCAAGATCCGATGATTCGACAACAAGTTGCTCAGATCGTTCAACAGTTATTAGGAGGATTATGAGAGATTGGAATGCTTTAAAGGAACGCTATTTGCGAGACGAGTTACCTATTCGCTTGGGAAATTTAGCATCGAATTTGGCACGAATTAAATCTCGCTGTCAAAATGCAGCTAATGGCGCAATAGTTGAAAGTCTGCTGCAAGAAAGTAAGCTGTTTATTGAATGGACAGCTCAAGATGCAGAGATAGAAATAGCTGCTGAATTAGTTGAGTTGCAGGTTCAGTTAGCTTGCTGGCAGTATTCTTGGGCTGGGATTTGGGAGGATGCGGAACAACGAATGAGAGTTGGAGAAGAGGGAAGGATTTGGTCAGAAAAAGTGCTGAATATGTCGGGTTTGTTGGCTGGGAATTAGATAATGGCGATCGCTCTTTCATTTTAAGCGATCGCGTAGCGTGCCGCAGGCATTCGGTTATCAGAAAAAGAAAGGGCGATCAGTCTTTATACCTGATTGTGCGATCGGTTTTTGTTTCTGTATACGGTTGGCGTGAAAATGGATTGTTAGCTTGATAGACAGCTATGAGTCCCACTCCAATGTTTTAAACTTTGCACAAAAAGTAACACAAAATGTGACAGGTAGTTTCAACATCTGTGGGGAAGTTAGACACCCGCCAGATCTAGCAAACTCACACGGACATATGGTATCTAGCATTTGAAGATACACCGCTTTTTGATGAAGATTTTCAAGCTTGGGTACACGGACCGACTATCCCGGCTTTATTTTACGAATATAAAGAAAAATTTGACTTTAGGCCAATACTGAAAGAAGTCGAAAAGCCAGAGTTTCCAGAAGAAGTGCAAAAGTTTTTAGATGAGTTAGCCGATGATTATTTCTTTCTGGATGCCTATGAGTTAGAATTGATGGTGCGACGGGAAGATCCTTGGATTAAGGCTAGAGGTGATTTGCCGAGAGATGAACCTTGTCGTGCTATTATTACCAAGGAATCAATGAGAGAATTTTACAAAACCCGTGTCATCGAAGAAGAATAAAAAAAGAAAAGATACAGATATTCGTCGTCAGCTTATTCTGCCAAGTCACTCCCTTCACCGGGAGCAAAGGGATCTTGTAAAATATTCGTTAAAAATTTTGGATTCAGGGTTTGCTCTAAAGTATAAGGAGATGCTTCTGGAAAAACCTGTTCGCCCAACTGAGTTTCTTTAATCGCTAAAGCTAAACCGATTTCGTAGGCAGCCAGAAAAACTTCATCTAGACAAGATTTTAAGCTAGGACTATCTTCGAGAAGCAGTTTAATCTGAATTCGTTGTTCTCGAATTGTACCAAACCAGCTATTAGTACGTTTTTGCGGTTGAAATTGCCATTTTAGTAAATGTCCCAGTAAAATTGCCAAGCGATTTCTCAATTCTTGTCGCTCTTTTCTGCCCAAAGCTTCAATTTCCTCAATGACATTAAACAAGTCAATTTTATCCCACTGATGGTTACGAAGTAAGGAAACTTGTTCTTTCGTCCAAGCATAGAAATCAGTTTCGTAGAGATTAGGTGTCAATATTGCTATTTTTGGGTTAGTTTCTGAAGCCTGCACGATCCACCTCAGTATTTCTATACTAGAACTCGTCTCGATTAGCTCCATCTTAAACATAATTCTACTCCGGAGTCAACATTAATTTCCTTTCCTCACACTAATCACTGCGATGGCTTCGCCTGCCAAGAGGCATCGCACCCTAAATCCCGCATTCGTGGCATTCTTTTCACCCGTACCTGAGTATCGTCACTACCACTAGCAATGTAGATGCGATCTTCAAGAACATTAATATCAATACTATTGATTGTTTTCCCGCTTAAAGAACGAGCAATTTCCTTACCTGTTAAGAATTTTTCCGATCGCGCCCCCTCTTTTGTCAGAGGCCAAAGCATCATTCTGCCGTCATCTCCAGCGCTGGCAAGATAGCAACCCCCATTACTCAAAGCCACCGAGCGTACTGGTTTAGTACCGTGCCCGTTAGACCATTGATCGATAATTTCACAGGGTTTTTTGTCCACCAGACATGTGCGCATATTCCACAAAGTAATATAGCCTTGCTTATCGCCAGTTGCTAACAGATATGGTCGTAATTGAGCCGTATCTATACTGAAGATATAATCATCTTGCCCCCCTTCCAGATAAGGTACTTTGAGGAGAGAATTATTGACTAAGTTCCATATCACTAATTGATTAAATCGTCCAGCAATCGCCAAGTTTTGATTATCTGAACCGATAAATTTTAGCCCATAAACTGCAAAGTCAAATTGACGACCAATGGGTTGTTTTCGTTGACCAGCTACAGGATTATCAAGATTCTGTCTGACATCCCACCCGATCACTAAACCACTACCATGGCCACTAAATAAGAAACGGGAGTCATCAGTAAATTCTAAAGCTAATACGCGGTCATCTTTGCCAGAGACTAATGAATCAATCTTGGGGATAGTTTCTCCCAACAAATTGAAAAGTTGAATCTCGCCATTTTCTAAACCAGCAGCTACTATATTATTATCTACAGGTTTATAGCGAATTACCCGAACGGCTTTGCTAGTATTAGCAATCTCGCCAAGTTGGGGATTCATAAATGTTGTAAAAAAGCCAGAGGTTCTCCATTTAATTAAAGTTTGGTCATTAGAACCGCTGATAACATTATTACTATTACCATTGAATTGCACAGAATTAACAGGATCTTTATGTCCATACAATGGATTATTAGGATTAAATCCTGATAAAAACCAGGCTAACCAAATAAGTCCCAATCCTCCTGCAATCAGCAACCACAAAGGAATGAGGGGAAAGACATGGAGTTTTAATATTTGAGAGGATGGTTTCGTATTACCTAAACGTAAATCCGATAAAGTTGCTTCTGCTTCCACTGATATTTTTTTGACCCTACCAAACCAAGGACGTTTGGTTTTCACTTCCAGTGCCAAACTACTTATTTCACCGGGAATAATATCTGTTTGGGGTTCAGGTAACTCCCAAGTGCATTTCTTTTTCTCCTTATCCTGAATTTCAATATTAACTTGTTGGTGTAAATTACTCTGATTATCAAATTGGAGTTCGTAGGTAACAGGCTTATTTCGCCAGTTAGGTAACCAAGGGCGTTTGGCAGGAATTTGATGTTTGATTGGGTTACAGTTAAACTCAACAACTCCGATTGGTAGAACTTCGATGCTTCCTTCCACCCAAGATGGCGGACCATTAGTGTGAGTTGCTTTAATTTTAAACGGATAGATTTTACTAATCGCTTCGCTGATATCCGGTATTTGACAGACGAAATTTTCTAAAGATTGTCCGTTAGGAGGTAATTCTAACTGACGTTCCCCTTCAATTAGCCAACTTCTGTCTAATCCTATTAACTCAAGGGTAACATTCGTCGGAATTTGACCTGGATTATAAACCCGTAGTGGAATTGTTACCGGATTCTCTGGATACTCCTGGAAATCTCGTACAGGTAACTCCAGTGTCAGAGGAATCGAACCTGTTCCTTTTTCCAAGATTAAGATCACAATTTCTCGATCTTCATCCCGCAATTCCATTGAGAAAACTCGGACAGTAAGCTGCATTCTACCCACAAAACCGGGCACGGGTGCATCTAAGATTGTCACCTTAAATTTAGTCTTATCACCAGGCGGTTTTTTGGTGCTAACTTCTGGGGATATACTATACCAATCGAAAACCTGATTAGGATCTGCACCCGCTCCTGTCACTTCCAACTGGAAACTAGCAAAACGATTGCTTACGTTGACAACTGTAACTTCAAACCACGCGGGTGTACTTCCAGGTTTAAATTTAATTTGCTTGGGAGAAACAGTAGTTTCAATTAGATTTTCTGCCATTATTTTATTAGGGAGTAGGGAGTAGGGAGTAGGGAGTAGGGAGTAGGGAGTGGGGAATGGGGGAAGTCAACAAAGCGTTTAATCTCGGGTGGGTATTCCCAAATATAACTCTAAAAGCTGATGATTGCATTACTAGGGAATCCCCACCCTGCGGCTATTGAAACTGGTACAATTTATCAGTTTTGAGGAATGGGTTTTTAGTTTGAGTTAGTATTAAAAACTCTCCTCAGCCACCCAGCCCCTAGCCCCTAGCTCTTAGCCCCTTACCTTGTTTTACCAGATTCTTCCACTTTATCCCGAATATTTTTGGCTTTTTTCTGTAAACTTTTGAAATAAGCAATCTTACCCATTTTATCTGAAGCACGGTTACTTTCTTGACTTTTCAAGGTAAGATCTTCTATCTGTTCAGCAAATTTTTGCTTCCGTTGATATATAGCATCAGCCATTTGCTGGAATATTCTGGCTAAATGTCCTAATTCATCGGAGTTTTTAGCAACTTTTCCCAGCCTTTGGCGATCGGGTTCAGTCATCTGATCTACACTTAGTTCATCATTGCTGATTTTCTGTGCCAGTCTAGCCATGGGTCGAATTTTCTCAATTACTGATTGCTGGAGCAAGAAATTAATCAGTAAAATTACTATGGCAAACATTCCTACAAAAATGCCGATTGTTAAAGTAGATATATCGCGACCTTTTTTAAATACTTCTTCAGATGGCACGTAAATAATTTGTACCCCAATCGGTTTATTTAGCGGCCAGCCAAATCCATGTTCTTTCCCATAAGTTGCGATCATACTCTTAGGAGCTGCTTCTGGTGTACTGTGGCATTTTAAGCAAGTCTTATCTGTGATAATAATTGGTCTAGCTACATAAAATGATTCTCCGGATTCTTTAGTAGTAAAGTTGAACTTATCTTCTAAATTGTTAGGATCTTGGCTAAATTCTTGATTGAATTCATTAATTAGTTCAGTTTCAAACTCATCTGCCTTATCCTTTAAGTTTGTTGGATTCAGGACAGCATCTTTATACAAATAATCTTTATATTCCGATTGGTTACTTATAGATTCAAAAACTTTCTTAGCAGAATAGGTTGCTATTGTTTGGGGGAGAAACTTTGGTTGCTTATCTTGGATAGTATCTAATAGTGGCCTAACTTCAGTATTATTATAACTTTTCACTGAGTTCATCATTTTCATCAGTAGTTCGGCATTATAAGCCACCTGCGATTCTGCTTGGTGATAACTCACCTGTGATAGAATAATCCCACCAATGATAATGGAAGCGATGAAAACTAGTGATAGAAACAAGGTAAATTTTTGGGCAAGTTTCAGTTTTTTTAACATAAATTGTTGTTAGTTATTGGTTGTTAGTTATTGGTTGTTTGTTTTTGGTCGTTAGTTATTGGTTATTGGTTATTGGTTATTGGTTGTTAGTTATTGGTTATTGGTTATTAGTTGCTAATTATTAACTGTTGGTTGGTTGGTTGTGATTATGCAGGGCAATTAACCGTTATTTTTTGGTTGTTAGTCATTAGTTAGTGGTTAGGGATCGACAAGACAAACAACAAACAACAAACAACTAACAACTAACAACCAACAATTAACAACCAACAACTAACAACCAATAATTACAATAATTCATCCAAAACATTAGGTCTTGAAGAATACCTAGGGGATGAATCTTTCCTAGGTGCTGGTGTTTTTGTCTCAACTCCACCTTGTCCGTAAGTAAGTTGTCGTCTGCGCCAAGCAAAATGTAAAATATTAATGCCCATTTCCTGGGCTGTGCGGATTGTTTCTCTAGGAAGAGAAAGTTTTTCATCCAATCCCCATCCAGATGATAAATTACCGATAACTACTACAAGTCCACCTCCGATCCAGATTGAAATTGGATGTTTATTGATATGGGGAAGTCCAGCAAATAGAAAAGGTTTTGTCCGGATGGGATGGTTTCGATCTAATTGTTCTAAGGATTTTAAAGGTGTTCCTAATTGGATTGTAAAGTCTTCAAATACGCGACATACTCCATCAATTTGTTCCTGTAACTTAGCGGTGATATTCCCTAGCTCTTCTTCTAAATCGGTGCGATATTGAGTCAGATCTTCATCTTCAGGAAAGTCAATCAAATTATTTTCTAACTCTTGTTTAATTTTGCTAAGAGCTTCAATGCTTGTTCCTTTGGTAGAAGCTTCCACTACCACAACACCACCCGATTTTAAATATTGCTGAAGGCTGTCTAATTCCGGTTCACCAAAAGACTGAAATTGCCGTTCTGTTAAGAAAAACAAATCGTACTCTAATAGTTTACTAGCCTCTTCTGGCTGCAATGTTAACTTTCCCACTTCATCGGCTCCCTGTAAAGCAGGGTAAAGACCTGCAACTGATTGGAGGAAGTAGGATAGATTAGATACGGTGGGAACTACTTCAGCATCTCTTGGGGATATTTCCCTCAATCCTCCCACCTGAGAGGAAGATCCGGAAGAATTATTGTAGGTGGCAATTTGTGCGATCGCATGAGGGCGCGATTGAGCCTGAAGGCGATATCGTAAGTCTAGCTGGTTATAGTCTGGGTAGAATACATCAGGGGGATTTATTAACTGTACTTTTCCCTGTTTGAGCCGGATTCGGCATACCTCGACATCCCCATCAATGGGAGGATTTTTCTTCTCATCAATCCGAAAGGTTTCTGTAACTTTCTCCTCATTTCCTCGCAGCTTCAATTCATCCGGATCTCTAAATTTAACTACTATATATACAGTGACACTTTCTTCTGTTATCGCCTCAGAAGAAACTCGATAATTTATTGCTTCTGGCACTACAATAAAGTTACCAAATAAATCAATAGCAATTCCCGGCTGAATCTCTACCCAGCGTTGATCTCGGAATTTTGCTACAACATCTGTGGGTGCTTGGATGATTCGCACCCCCAAGCCACAGACAATTCCTGGTTGGTGGAGCGACTGATAGTACGCATTGTGGTACTGTCGATGATATTGATGAGCCAACTGCCATCGTTGGGCGTTAATCAGCAAACCATCGCTGACTTTGAGACGCTCAAACTGCTTTATCTGTGGTGGAGGCCAAGATTTAGTCATAGTACATTATTGCTTACTGGTCATGGGCTTGTTCAAACATAACAAACAACCAATGACTAACGATCATAAATATTCTAAGCGGTCGCATCCTTCAAATCCAACAACGAATCTCCGTATTACCCAGTATACGCTACAACTTGACCTACTCACTTTTCGTCGCCTGAAGTAAATATTTCGTCATCGCAGGTATGCGAGATACAAAGAAACCCGGTTTCTGGGTGAGATACAAAGAAACCCGGTTTCTGGGTTGTACTTCATAAACCTGCAATCTCCTGTAATATCGCCCAAACTCAAACCCAACCCTTAATTTCCACATCAGTCAGCAATTTCTCCATCTTCACACACTCACTTTTCGTCGCATGAAGTAAATGTTTCATCATCACAGCTTCCCCAGCAGAGGCTGCCAAAAATGCCCCATTCATCGCAATATTTCGGATACTTCCCCCCGCCACATTCAATTTCCCTAACTTATAAAAATCCAACCCCTCAGTCGGCGTTTCTGGTGGGAAAACACGCCGCCACATTTCGACTCGCAATTTGGGTTCCGGAAAGCTAAACTGGAGCGTAAATCTAATTCTACGGTCAAAAGCTCCATCCAGAGCATTCTTCATATTCGTAGTCAAAATCACCAAACCCTGATATTCTTCCATCTTCTGTATTCGACACTAATCAAGCTGCACCGCGTAGGATAGTCATACTAAATTTAGCTGGCTATCCTGGAGAAGATGCCTTAACTGTTATGATTGACAAAGGAAGAAGTTATTTTCAGGAAATAAAAAGTAAGTTAAAAAGCGCCTACAATCGCTGGCCCGATATTAGTTTCAGATTTATGAGGAGATCAGAAGATGCTTATGCTATTAGCAGCTTTAGCTGTTCAACCGTTGTCTGTACCTGTTGGGGAAGTTGCCATCTCTGCTATAATTTGTGTGAATAACTCCAGGAACTCCTGGGATATTACGGTTTTCATCACTACGTCCCCAGAGCAAGAGCAACAAGAACTGATCCAGGGTAGCGAAATAGATACTCAGTTGATTAATGAGAGTGGCACAAGACTCACACTGTTGCAACGTCCATCAGGTTCTCTAGCAGAAACGGGGGGAGGCTTAGGAACTTCAACCACTGCTTCGTTTGAATTTCAACGCTCAGAGGATATACCAAGACAACTTTTAGTTACTTACCAAGGTCAAACCGCACAGTTTAATATCATACCCACTCAAGAGGATCGTGCTATGTGCGAATAAGGAAACCCCTACAAAAGAGTGCAGCAACAGTTAGTTATGCTCGCCAGTACGCACTCAGCGATAACCCAGCTTACCCACGCCATGGGGCTGACTGTGCTAGTGCAGCGCGGCAGAAATAACCCACCAGTGCGATCGCTACTCTCCCGTAGGGTGCGTTCCTTCAAACAACCCCTCATCTCAAACCAAAATTATTTATGGGAACGCACCATCTCCACGCCGAGCGTGCGATCGCAGCAGCACAGAGCGCGATCGTCTGATGTAGTGCGATCGCTTCTCTAGGGAAGCATCCTCGGATCTACAAGGGAGTGCCCACAACCCTTATTTAACCAAGATCGCTACTCTCTCGTAGGGTGCGTTCCTTCAGACAACCTCTGATCTCAAACCAAAAGTCTTTATGGGAACGCACCATCTCCATGTTCATTCCTTATTTAACTCTTATTTAACGCTTATTTAACGCTTATTTAACGTTTATTTAACTCTTATTTATCCAAGTGATAGTTTATGAGATATTGGTTTATATGCAACATTTTTCTTTTGGTTCTGAGTGCCTGTTACCCAAAAAATAACCAAACAATACTTAAACAATCTTCAACCGAACCAATGATGGAGAAACCTACAAATATGGTCAAGGAAAAAATGGACACCGTATTTCTACGTCTCGCAGCAGAGGATATCTCTGATTTAGGGCTGCATGAAGAATCTGGTTGGGAGATGTCTTTCCCTTCAGGAAAAACTGTCGCCAGATCCACACTCCAGGCAGAAGCTCAACCTATTATCGTTCTCGGAGCAGATGCAGTTCCTTATTTGCTTCCTAGGGTTATGGATGAAAACCTACCCCTTCGTTATGTAGCTATTTATGCGCTGGAGCAAATTACTGGGGAAAAGTTCCGCGCTTCCTATTTCGATCGAGATGATAGGGAAGGTTACAGAGCAAAATCAATTGAAATTTGGCAGGGGTGGTACGAATCCCAGCAAAAACAGCATTAGAAGTGCTATAAACCAAATTAACAAATTCAATCTTCGCTCCAGAAAAAGGGATGATGTATTCACGGCTGTTTCTCAGTGTTATTGCGTCACTCATTCTAGGTAATTAGTCAAATTCAACGATCGTGAAAATGTCTTGGCAAATTCCACCCTCGATTTGTTTATAATTGTTTTACTTACGTCTGGATGGTTCGGTAGAAATCAACTCTTGTCTCAATTCTACTTCATGCGCTTTCAGCGTGCCCAAGCAGAAGAAATTAAGTGTAATAGACATCTCCAAAATAGAATCTCAAACCATTACCCTGTCTAGGTGAAAACCTCATTTCTGGAGATGTCTAATATAACCGAGTTTCTCTAGATAAAACTGCGATCGAAACCCACCCAAACTTGCTTAAATTAATATTGCTTCGTGCCATAAGCAGTAGTACCATCAGGCATAACTGCCAATTGCAAATCAGCACCCTTCAAATTAGTATCCTTAATTATCGCATTGAGCAAATTAGCATAACGCATGTTCGTGCTACTCAGATTCGCACCTGTTAGATTAGCCTTTGTCAACAGTGTTCCGTAGAGACTAGCACGAGTCAAGTCAGCCTTATTCAGATTCGCACCAATTAAGTCGGCATCTCTAAGTTCAACCCGATGGAGAATCGCATTGCTGAGATCTGAATTATCTAGCCGAATATTAAAAAGATTAGCATCACTTAGGTCAGCATTTTTGAATTGACTATCGCGAAAATCAGAACCATCCAAATCAGCATTCATCAGCTTGGCTTCATTGAGACGAGTACCACTCATTTTGGCATCTTTCAATATCGTCTTCGCCAGATTAGCACGGGAAAGATCGCTATTTCTAAAGTCAGCCCCAGTCAAATCCGCGCCGCTGAGATTAATCTCTGTGAGATTGCATCCTACACAACGTTTAGTTCTCAAAATCTCTTCAACGCTTACTTTCTTGGCTTTGAGTGGATTAAGAGATTTTGTGAGCTTCTCAATGTTTTGAACTATTGGCGAAGACTGGAATTCTTCATTAGATGATATCCGAATGAGAATGGGTAGAGATCCGGCTGTGAATAGGATAGCGATAATTAAGAACGTTTTGAAGTTCATACGCCAGCGCTTGCCCGATAAAAAGTTGTGAACGATCCATTTATATTATTCAACGAATAACACCCTTTTTCCGGAATCAGAGTTTAAAGTTTTGATGAACTTTCCCTCGATCCCTACCACACTAACTCGAAAACGGCTATAATAGTCATGAGGATGACAAATATGACCATTAAGCTCGATCTGAAACCAGAAACAGAAGCCCGTCTAATTGCACAAGCCACAGTGCAGGGGGTTTCCGTTGAGCGCTATCTCAACTCACTGATTGAAAGTCATTTGGCAACCCAAGAAGAACCAGAATGGAAAACACTCCTAAATCAATTGGGTAGGAGTCCTTCTTTAGCAAGAGCTTCCCTATTATCTGATGAAGCGATTAGTCGAGAAAGCATATATCGCGAACGGGAAGATAGGCAGCTATGAGCTATTTGGTAGACTCAAATGTTCTGCTGCGGTTGGTTTATCGACGTGATTCGATGCACGTTGATGCTCAAAGAGCCTACACCACGCTTCGTCAACAAGATCAATCGCTATTATGTATTGTCCCACAGAATTTGATTGAGTTTTGGGCAGTGGCGACGCGCCCCACGAATGCAAATGGATTGGGGCTGACTATAGAGGAGGCAGCCCATGAAAGCTCCCTTCTGAAGGGTCTTTTCATTTTAAAGCCGGATCGCCCAGAAATCTATACCATCTGGGAACAATTAGTTATTAATTACCAAGTTAGAGGAAAGCAGGCTCACGATACACGACTAGTTGCCGCAATGATCTTTCATCAAATTACCTATTTGCTTACCTTTAACACAGACGATTTCAAACGGTTTTCTGAAATTACTGCGATCGATCCACGCAATATTTCGGTCTAAATATCATTTGTGGTTAACAGTATGAAATAGTGCCGCCTACTCCGACTTTTGTGTCGGAAAAGCCCCCGGTTGCACAGTCAATTTTTTGATCTTCCCCTGACGCACAACTTCAATCTCTAACCCTCCACCAACCTGACTAGCTTCCACCTGTTGTTGCACCTGATCCGCACTAATAACAGATTTCCCGCCAACTTTTTGAATAATATCACCAGGTTGAATACCCGCCTGTTGTGCTGGAGAATTGGGAACAACACGGACAATCAAAACTCCTCGATCTTGTGTTACTTTAAAACCAGCTTCATTATCTTGATTAATTTCCTTCCGCACATCCGGTGTCAGCGTCACCATCTGAATACCTAAATAAGGATGCTGCACCTTACCTGTAGAGAATAGCTGATTAGCAATACGTTGTGCAGTTTCAATGGGAATCGCAAAACCCAAACCCTGGGCATTAGCGCGAATTGCGGTATTAATACCAATAACTTCTCCCCTCGCATTTAACAATGGACCGCCTGAATTACCAGGATTAATTGCAGCATCAGTTTGGATAAAGCTGACACGTTTATCAGGAACACCGACTTGAGAACTCGATCGCCCCAAAGCACTTATAATACCAACAGTTACAGTATTATCTAAACCCAAAGGATTACCAATTGCGATCGCCCATTCTCCTGGAATTAAATTTTCTGCTTTCCCCAACCTTACTGCTGGCAGGCTTTTCGCCTCAATTTTCACCACCGCCACATCTGTAACTGAATCTGTCCCCAGTACCTTCCCTTCAAAAGTCCGACCATCCTTTAGCGTCACCTTTACCGTTTGAGTACCCTCAACAACGTGAGCATTCGTCACAATCCGCCCATCTGAACCCATAATAAACCCAGAACCCGTACCTCGCTCAACCCGATGTTCTGGACCTGGTACATCATTATTACCAAAGAAACGTCGAAAAAAGGGCTTTTTAAACGCTTCCGGAATATCCTGCGCCACCTCACGCGCCGCATCAATTCTCACCACCGATGGTCCCACTTTTTCTGCCGCCTTAGCAATAAAGTTGAGATCCTCGTCAGGAGGGCGACTTAAGGGTTGTGTAGATGATTGCTGCAATACCGCTGGTATAATTTGCGGCAGGTTTTCCGCCTGTTGCTCGTTTGTGAGATAGCGACTTCCCAAAACTCCTGCGCCACCGCCTAAGCCCAGTAAAGTCAGATAAACCGTTAGCTGCTTCAAGGATAAACTCATGGTTATAGAAACTTTATCATATTTTTTTTCAGGCGATCTGCTTGCAGCAGCGCTTCGTTATCGCAATTCCCACCCTAATCCCCCCTCTATTGTACAACTTTCCGCAGGATTAGTCATTGGTTATTGGTTATTTGTTGTTTGTTATTGGTTATTTGTTGTTTGTTATTGGTTATTTGTTGTTTGTTCTTTTTGATTTTTTACTACTATAGCGGTTTTCAGTTGCATCAAGTACAGAAGAGAAATCCCCAGAAACCCGGTTTCTCTGTACCTCCCTCAATTGAGAAGCGCTACTACTTTCTTAAAAACTCAAAACGGACTTCGTTCCGCAACGCTCTCCAAAACTCAAAACTCCCCACAGATTAAGCAATATTTTCGGCAGGTTTCACCAACGCCAATCCAGGAGAAACCTTTCGTTGTTGGATCGGAATTTCTACTACAAACTCAGTTCCCCTACCTGGTGCGGAATTACACCATATATCGCCGCCATGTTTTTTTACCACAATTTGATAACTAATCGACAAACCTAAACCTGTCCCTTTTCCGACAGGCTTAGTTGTAAAAAATGGATCGAATAAATGCTCGCGCACTGACTCATTCATACCAGAACCATTATCGGCAATCCGGATAATTACGCTAGTATTTACCCCTGAGTACGGATGTATTTTATCCTCATTTTCAAGTTCCTTTGTCTCAGTCGTAATGGAAATCTTTGGCAAAGAATTTAATTGCTTTAAATCACCCTTGTTTACTTGTAAATTTATTTTCCTGGCATCTTCCAGTGCATCTATAGCATTAGCAATCAAATTCATAAACACTTGATTGAGCTGCCCAGGATAACATTCGATTGGAGGGAGATCTCCATAGTTTTTAACGATTTCAATTTCTGAATGAATAGGTGTGGCTTTGATCTGATTTTGTAAAATCAATATAGTGCTATCGATTCCTTCATGAAGATTGACCGATTTGATTTCTGCTTCATCCAAACGGGAGAAATTTCTTAATGAGACTACCAAGTCGCGGATACGATCCGCTCCCACCTTCATGGAATTAATCAGTTTTGGCAGATCGTTTTTGACAAAACTTAGATCGATATCTTGAATAGCTTTCTGTATTTCTGGTATTGGTTCTTGATAGGAATTTTGATAAAGTTCAAGCAGGCGCATAATGTCCTGGACGTACTGATTCGCGTAGGCAATATTTCCATAAATAAAATTAATTGGGTTGTTGATTTCGTGAGCTACCCCAGCAACCATTTGTCCCAGCGATGACATTTTTTCTGTCTGAATTAGCTTGCTTTGGTAGGTGTGTACTTCTTGTAAAGCTTGTTGCAGTTTTTTTGTCTGTTCTTGTAGTTTTGATTCACTTTGACGCAGGGCGATTTCTACTCTATTCCGTTCTTGAATATCTTCTTTCAGTTTCAAGTTAGCTTGAGTCAGTTCCGCTGTCCTTTCCTCAACTTCTATTTTTAAGTTATCCCTTGCTATTCGCAATTCTGTCTCAGCTTTTTTGCGTTCTAGTACTTCATTGCGCAGTTGTTTGTTCGCCTGTTGCAATTCCGAAGTTCGCTCTTCCACCGCCTGTTGTAATAGTTCAATTACCCCATACATATCCGCTGGATTGAGAACTTGTAGCAGACTCGTTTGGGAAACAATTCCTACTAATTTTCCGCCATTTTCAGTAATAACTAAGCGGCGGACATGATATCTTTTCATGGTTTGATGAGCCAGCCACAAGGAATCTGAAGGTTGGAGGCAAAATAAAGGTGTACTCATCACATCCCTTGCCATCATTCGCGACAAATCCAATTCCAGGGCTTGAAATTGCACAATATCTCGCTCTGTAACAATGCCAACTGGAAAAGGTGAGAGATTAGATGTTAGAGGTGATAGGCTTGTTTCTGTCTTTTCCCCATTACCTCTCACCTCTTCCCTCTCTTCAGTAATTACTATGCTGCTAATCTGATAATCTGTCATGAGCTGCGCTAACTTCATCACAGAAGTAGTGACTGTAGCGTGAACCACTTCGGTTGTCATTACATCTCTGACAAATCGCAGCCGCGTCAGGAGGTTGACAGGTTGGAGCGCTCTGCGAATACTATCATAAGTAACAATACCTACAGGTTCCCCGTATTCGTTCACAATCGGTAGGTGGCGAATCCGATGTTGACGAAACAGTCCTAGGGCAGTAAAAATATCATAATCCTGAGATTTCCTCAGTTTGATGACAGGTTTCTGGACGACATCGGCAATTTTGAGGCTTTGCCAAGGAATACCCACAGCAGTCAGTCTGACAATATCCCTTTCGGTAAATACTCCAACTAGTCGGGATTTTTCCATCACCAAGACACAACCCCGTACCGGATCTGTAATCTTATCAAATTGCTCCCATTTACGATCTATGCAGGCAATTTGCTCTTTGCCCTCGTCTACTACGTTAGCCTGCGAGTCTAAATTACTACTGGGCAGCAAACAACTGCGATATTGACTCATCAATGCCAATGCGTCTAGCAGTGGCGTATCTGGTGTAACACTCAGAAAATTAGGGTCAATCGCGGGATCTAAAGCTAAGGATTGGAGGGGCAAGCCAGGAGGCTGCATGAGCAATTTGTGTCAGATTAGGGTGTGTGTTTGTCTGTGAGAATTGATACTCCCCACGGCTAGAAGCCGGGGGATTCTTGAAGAATCCATAAACGAATTTTCAATGGTGCTATCAAAGACACCGCTTCTAAAGACCTACGCATATCTGGGCATAAGTCCGTAAATATGGGCAAGTCCAACTCCACGGTTTAAGTTTGCTCAATTAGAAGCGCATTTCTGCTTGGTTCTTGAGCCTAGTGACTCTTGTTCCTTGACCACTAATCCCCAGTTAGAGATACTGAAACAAATTTCGGTAACAAATTTCAGTACGAGACTATTGAGTATTCAATTTTTTGATGATTAGTTTGAGTAAGAGTGTTTGTTTGGTTTTCATGCCAACTAAGCTTTAACAACTCGCACTAATCAAGCGCGATTTAATGATAACACTAATATATGGGTATTGTTGCAGATATTTGCCCAGAGCTACCCATATATTAATGAACTGCCGTTAACCCTACTGATTCCACTAAGATTTAAACTTAGCGTTATCGCTACTTTTCTTAAAATATTTGCCGCTCCATTAGCATCTGCATTTAAGAAAAAGTTACTATTTGTTACCACAAATATTTTAGCGATCAAACCCCCGTCTTTAGGGAGGTCAACGAGACAATCAGCACCGCTTCTAAAAATCTAGGTAAACCTAGGAAAACTCAACGGTATAAGTTTCTTAAGCAATCTCTTCTAGTGCTTGCGCTTCCCCGGTGAAGAGGTTAGCCAGAAAATCCCAGTTAGAGACGGTATAATAATCGTGTCTTCGATTAATACCGGATTGCTTGATTTTTTTATTCAGTTGATGCCACAGGCTCCAGACGTGCTTAGTTGACTTCACATCAACAAAGGCGGTTAAGGAGTCTGGTATCTTTTCGCTTAATCTCATCCCACGACGGGCAATTACTAATGCCGCCGCCGTGTCACTAGCCAAGCCATACAGCCTCAGATATTTGACTAAACCAATCATACTAGAATAGGCAGGATTGACTGTAACATTTCTAGCTGAGTTTTGCCGATGGCGTTTAACTCATCTATCGGTGTTGGGAGTGCTTTGCAGTACGTGAGAGTGGTCATAAAGCGCAATATTCTTTGAGACCTGACTTTATCTCTATATATTAACTCAGTTCGGACTAATTTAATGGCAGCCCTCAGTTTCCCAATCCCGTCAGGGTGTTTACACAGAAGGGACAGAGTTTTGTCTGGTTTGCTGTACTAATCTATCTCTCCACTGCAATACACAGAATTTGCTAGTCTAAGTCTCGGTAAATCTATGTATTTTGGCAACTGTTATCAACCCTTATACTTTTTTAATAGTGCAATATATCCGCTTCTAAAAACCTGGGCATATCTGGGCATAAGTCCGTAAATATGGGCAAGTCCAACTCCACGGTTTAAGTTTGCTCAATTAGAAGCGCATTTCTGCTTGGTTCTTGAGCCTAGTGACTCTTGTTCCTTGACCACTAATCCCCAGTTAAAGATACTGAAACAAATTTCAGTACGAGACTATTGAGTATTCAATTTTTTGATGATTAGTTTGTGCCAAGTGTTTGTTTGGTTTTCATGCCAACTAAGCTTTAACAACTCGCACTAATCAAGC
>NZ_JAMZMM010000512.1 GCF_024178385.1 Limnofasciculus baicalensis BBK-W-15
GTTCCACTCCCCTTAAAAGAAAAGTCATGAAAAAACCACTAGCTCTAAGTTCCCTTCTACTTCTAATTACTGGATTTGGAGTAACATCTCCCACCCTAACCCTAAAAGCAGAAACACCAGCAATTATCTCACAGATTTCTCAAGCTTCCCCGAATAATTCCAATTCTGCCCAATCAGGAGTAGAATTACTCAATCCAGGAATTGAACCGAGACAACAATTACGTTTCACTCCTACTGCTAATACCAGGCAAACTACAATAATGACCATGAATATGAACATGGCAGCAACTATTGACGATCAAGTTATGCCTGCAATTGATTTCCCGCCTGTAAAGATGACTCTTGAAGCCGGAGTTAAACAGATAGATCCCAATGGAGATGCTCACATTGAATTGTCTTATTCTCAGGTTGAAGTAGCTTCAAATACAGCATTCCCCGCCAATGTCCTTGATTCAATCCGATCCCAACTAGACAAAATCACGGGAATGAAAATGTCATATATTCTCGATAGTCAGGGCAAAGCGAAAGACGTAAATGTGGTATTTCCTGACGATATCGATCCCAATATCAAGCAATTTCTCCAGCCAATGTTAAATTCTTTGGAGCAATTATCTAATTCCCCTTTCCCCCAAGCTAATGTAGGTGTGGGAGCAAAGTGGCGCGTTTTAAGTTCGGTTCCTCCCGTGGGTTTACCGATAAATCAAATAGATGTTTTGTATGAAATAGTAAGTCTCCAAAATAATACTGTTACTTTGAAAGTTAGCACCGATACTAAAGGCGAGCCAAAAGCTGTCAGTGGGGTGAATTTACCGGGACTTCCTCCGGGTATGGAAGTGAATATAAAATCCATGGCAATTCAGAGTAATGGCACTTTAACGGGAAGGTTAGATCAAATTATGCCCAATATTGGTAATATGTCTGTAATTTCCAATATGGAATTCGGGATTAAAGATCCTAAGAGTGATGAGGAAGCAATGGTGAATATGAAATCCTCTGTAAATATTACCATGGAATCTCAATAAAATAGGTTACACCTTAAGGTACAAAGAAACCCGGTTTCTTTAAGAAACCGGGTTTCTGGGGTGTTTCTGGAGTGTAATGGGAATTAATGTTGGTAGAATGTACTTTCAATCAGGGATAACTTCTCCTCAATTTCAAAATGGTTTAAATCGTTCCACTGATTTGCGATCGCAAGAATTTGCCCAATCGCCGAATGTGCCTTATGGGAACCAGAAACATCCGGCAGTTGCCAAATACCCTCCATAATTGTGGTATCCTCAAGCATGGCTATACTTTGTACCAGTTCTTCCCTAGCGTCTTGGAGTAACTGACCGAGCCGTTTGGCATTGCGTTTTTTAGCTTTGATTTGCTGACGTGTGAGTAACATAGCGATCGAGGGGAGTCGCAATGGACTCACCAGTAAGGGACAGGTTTACCGCATCTGAGCGGTGGCTATTTAATAATTTCTCAGAATTCCCTGGATGATCGGGATAATTACCGTAAAGTATCCATGAGATGTCACCCGAGGAATAAAGACAAAATAATCGCTCCATCAATATCTGACGGAGCGATTGTGTTTTCCGTTCCTTCAGTATTTAGAGCGGGGCTAAAGTTTCCTTGGCAGATTCCACAGCTTTGCTCCCCACCTCTTTTTCTTCTGCTACGTTACCTAATGAGTTCAAACTTTTGGTAGTTTGATCGAAGATAACGCTCAAGGAAGCATCCTGGATTGTGCGCTGTAGTAGCACTAAATGTTGTTCTGCATCATTACGACGACGCATCCGAGCGACAATCGTCTGTTGCTGATCCGGTAGATTCCGGATAATACACCAAGGAAATAATTTTTCTTTGTAGGTCATGCGCCCTTTCCTGTTACTGATGGACAATCAGAATTGAGTGCAGCCGTTGAGTTAGGCTGCGGTACTATCATAGTTCTTTACAAGAAAATATGCCCAAAAGCAAGTCGTCAATAGCTGCGGAGATATTAGCACAGCTCGGCATTAGCCTCAGCTAACCCCAGAGGAAGGGCTGCTACAATTAAAGCGTGCTATTTACCAGAAATAACCACACATATATTTTATTTTAATCATAATAAATCCGCCTTCCACGAGAATTATCTCGCGTTGAAGGCGGGTAATAGTGGCTTAAAAAAAACTTATTTGAATCGACACTAATTCTTATAAGTTTCAGTTAATTAATTAACTGTTCCACTTGGAAGCCATTAATTCAGCTAAATCTACAACGCGCTGAGAATAACCCCACTCATTGTCATACCAAGCAATCACCTTAACCATATCGCCACCCATAACCATCGTCAGACTAGCATCCACAATGGAAGAAGCATCATTACCTTTGTAGTCTGATGAAACTAGAGGCAATTCGTTGTATTCTAAAATTCCCTTAAGCGGTCCTTCTGCCGCGTCTTTGAGAACTTGATTTACCTGTTCGGCGATCGTGCTTTTCTCGACTTGAACAACCAAATCTACCACAGAAACATTAGGGGTAGGTACGCGCAAAGCGATACCATTCAGCTTGCCCTTAAGTTCTGGAATAACAAGAGCAACAGCCTTCGCAGCACCCGTTGAAGTAGGTACAATGTTGAGCGCAGCAGCCCGTGCCCGACGAACATCCCGGTGACTAGCATCTAGCAACCGCTGATCGCCAGTGTAGCTGTGGGTGGTAGTCATTGTCCCTTTGATAATGCCGAAATTCTCATGTAACACTTTGGCAAAGGGAGCCAAACAGTTAGTAGTACAGCTTGCATTGCTCACAATGTCATAGCTATTGTCGTATTCGTGATGATTGACACCCATCACAAACGTACCAATATCCGGTCCTTTGCCAGGAGCAGTAATCAATACCTTCTTAGCACCCGCTGCGATATGCTTAGAAGCTCCAGGACGGTCAATAAATACACCCGTAGCTTCAATCACTAGATCGATTCCCCACTCAGCCCAAGGTAAGTTCAAGGGATTGCGATCAGAAAAACACTTAATTGTTTTGCCATTAACGGTGATGGAGTTATCATCCGCGCTGATGTCCACGCCTTTGAGCGTCCCCAACATTGAGTCATACTTCAGCAAATGGGCATTAGTCCTCGGATCGGAGGTGTCATTGATGCCCACTAATTCCAACTGGCTATTTTCTCTGGTGAGCCAGCATCTGGCGAAATTACGTCCGATGCGCCCAAAACCATTGATTGCTACTCTAACCACTGCGTCTTACCCTCTTTATTCAATCTCAGTAAATATACTCAAATGTACTCTGTAACGAGTCCGATCGTATCGCAAAGCTTAAAAAATTATAATCAACCATGAGTCATCCACACAACTACTTGGGCAGATTAATTAGCTTGAATCCCTGTTATTTCTTGAGTCAGGGAGC
>NZ_JAMZMM010000513.1 GCF_024178385.1 Limnofasciculus baicalensis BBK-W-15
ACCTATTCCCCTTCCACCTGTACCCGATACTCATCAGCGGATAGGGCATCGATTAATTCATCAGGATTATTAATCCGTACCTTCACCAACCATCCTTCTCCATAGGGATCGTCAGCAACTAGTTCTGGGGACTCGATTGTGGTATCATTACGCTCGATTACCGTACCAGAAATGGGAGCGTACATTTCCTCAACGGCTTTGACTGATTCAATAGTGCCAAAAGTCTCCCCTTTAATGAGGGCATCGCCAATTTCCGGGAGTTCAACAAAGACAAGGTCCCCTAGTTGATCCACGGCAAATCCGCTGATACCAATGGTAGCAATTTCGCCATCGAGCCGGACATACTCGTGGGTGTCAAGATATTTTAAGTCGTCAGGACATTCTAGAGCCATCTCACATCCTCAATTGAGCAAAGATAAGTGTACAAGTTTAGCGTTTAATTTTGTGCAAACGTTACGATTGGCTCCCACATCTATTTGGAGCGCGATCGCGTAAAATTTATGGATCGAGAAACCCTCCGACGATGGCTATTGGGTGAATTTAGCATTAAACGGCTCGTGCGATCTATTCTGTTCATTTACACTTTCTTCTGCTTATACGTTTTTTTGATCGCTGACAGTAAGATATTTTTACCACCTCCTGCCAGTTATCAAGATAACAGGGAAATTCTCAAGCTCACCAGTGGTGAGGATATCCAAATTTCCGCTGTTTACTTAGTGCATCCGAAAGCCACATATACCATTCTCTTCAGCCACGGGAATGCCGAAGACTTAGGCAATATCGGGCTAGTACTCCAGAAGCTGTACAGCCTTGGCTTTAGTGTCTTTGCCTACGATTATCGCGGTTATGGCACCAGTCAGGGTAAGCCGTCAGAAGGGAATGCTTATCGAGATATCGATACAGCTTACAACTATTTGACTCAAACGCTAAGGATACCATCGGAGCGAATAATTGTTTATGGTAGATCGGTGGGTGGGGGTTCGGCGGTGGATTTAGCTGCGCGGGAAGCTGTTGGGGGCTTGATTATGGAAAGTTCTTTTACTAGCGCGTTTCGGGTAATTATACCGTTTCCAATTTTACCTTTTGACAAGTTCCCCAATATCGACAAGATTCAACGGGTGAATTGTCCGGTTTTGGTCATCCACGGTAAAGCCGATGATACTATCCCATTTTCCCACGGGGAAAAACTTTTTGCTGCTGCAAGGGCACCGAAGCGCTATCTCTGGGTGGATGATGCAGGTCATAATGATGTGATGTGGGTGGCACAGGAAGAGTATGACGAAAGTTTACGGGAGTTTACTCGATTAGTTGAAAGGCTAAAATCCAAATAGTTGTTAGGAGAAATTTCTATGCCTCACATTCTATGCAAGAACGTCATCGGACTAATGCTCGGATTTGCGATCGCGCTGGGCACTCCAGTCAATGCTCAATCCAGGATACCACTAACTCTGCCACAAACTCAACCAACTTCTGAAACTGACAAATTTACTAATCAATTACTGGGGCAATGGCAAAGCCAAGATCCAAAAACAAAGGAAGTATTAACCTTAATTTTTGCTCACAATAACCAATTATTTTTAATTTTACCTACAGACGATGGCTCGTCAATTGCCATCAAAGCTACTTACCAAATTAGTGCCACCAAGCAACCCATGGAACTCGATATGGCACTTACTTCTAGTGATATCGCCTTCACTATTTTTGAGTTTACTCCTGAAGGTAAGTTGCGAGTAGAATTAAATGGGGTGACTCCGGGGAAACCTCGACCACAGGAGTTTAGTTCCACTACTGCTATTTTCGATAATATTTCCGCTGCGACAACTGTACCGGAGAATATTGAGGTAATTGAGTTAGAATCTAAAAATAACCAGGCTAATCGAGGGATTCCGATCCAGTATATTACTATATTAAACCAAGCACAACAAGCCTATTATCTCGAAAAGGGTAAATTTGCCACTAATATTGAAGAATTGGGGATAGGGACAAACTTAGAAACGGAGTTATATCGGTATCAGATTGTACCTGTTCGCGATCGCACTGACAGAGTAACAATTACTGCTCAACCTAAAGAAGAGGGATTGAATAGCTATATTGGGGCAGTATTTGCTATTGATAATCAGAAAATCGTGACCGGGATTTGTGAAAGTGAAGTACCTGCTAAATCCCTATCTGCTATGCCAAATCCACCTGTAAGTGGTGCTTTGGTAATTCAATGTCCGGTGGGTTTTCGTATGCTACCGTAAAGTCGCAGATCTAGAACAGGCATCTTGCCTGTTCTACAATAAATAACCAACAATTAACAATAAATCACTAACAATGACTAATATTGTACTTGATGTTCGCAACCTAAGTGTAGAATTTACCTCAGACGAGAAGCGAGTTTTAGCTGTTAATAACATTAGCTTCCAGCTTAAGCGCGGACAAACGTTAGGCATTGTGGGTGAGTCTGGTTCGGGAAAGTCGGTTACTTCACTGGCTGTGATGGGTTTGATGCCTCCTTCTGCTAAAGTAACGGGGGAAATTTACTTTAAATCCAAATCAGGACAATCAGATGACGAAACTATCGATCTTCTCACACTTAAGGATAGGGAAAAGCCATCCTATCGGGGCGGAAAGATTGCGATGATTTTTCAGGAACCAATGACTTCTCTTAATCCTGTTTACACCATTGGCTTTCAGCTAATAGAAGCGATTTTGCAACACCAAGAATTATCCACTCAACAAGCAATATGGAAAGCAAGTGAACGACTTCAGCAAGTGCAATTACTTCCTACTGATGAAAAAATTAGGGAGCAATTTCGAGAAGAATTTAGGAAAAAATCAGATGGCGAACCGCAGCAAAAGGAAATCGACGACTATATTAATCAACAAAAACGGGCATTCCTCAGCCGTTATCCTCATCAGCTTTCTGGAGGACAACTGCAACGGGTGATGATTGCGATGGCAATTTCCTGCGAACCAGATATATTAATTGCTGATGAACCGACTACAGCGCTTGATGTGACTGTACAGGCAGATATTCTCAACTTGCTGAGGACATTGCGAGACAATCTCAATATGTCACTCATTTTTATCAGTCACGATTTAGGCGTGATTGCTGAAATTGCTGATACTGTGGCGGTGATGTATCAAGGAGAAATTAGGGAAACTAAAAATGTCTTGCAGATTTTTTCTAATCCAGAAGATCCCTATACTAAGGCGTTATTAGCATGTCGTCCTAGTTTGGAAAGACATCAGGAACGGCTACCAATTGTATCTGATTTTATGGACGTGGTGACGGATAAAGATGGTAAAATAGTAGAGATTAAGGAAAAATCAGGCTCGCCAGATCCAAATCAAAAGTCACAAGTCATAACTGAAAATCCTCAATCCCCCAGCCC
>NZ_JAMZMM010000092.1 GCF_024178385.1 Limnofasciculus baicalensis BBK-W-15
GGGCAGGGGTGGGAGGAAAGAGTTTTTAACTATAATTAATGAAGATTTCAGAAATTACCATTTAAACCAGTTTCTTAAGCTAATTTATTTATTTTAGCTTGAGGGCGAACAGGAGAAACCGTGTTTCTTCGGTTATGCTAAGAAAGCAAATTGAAAACTCTGTGTCTTTAGACCGGGGAGTGTCAAGCGTAAGTGCTATGTATGTATGTATCAGCAACATCGGATACTATAAGAGTCGCCAAATAGTCATCCCTTTGCTAAAGTGGCGACAGGGTGCAGGGAAAAAATTTATCAGCTAGGGAATAGTGCCAATGAACTTCATAGTGCCCAATCGTATCCAAATTATCTTTCTTGCACCGCGATTCTGGATTAACTTGCTTGGTGCAGGTGCGATCGCTATTTTATCAGCATCAGGCGGAATCACGACTAAACCAGCTCACGCCTATTCTCCCCTGTCAGAGATAACGGATTCGGCGGAAACTGCGCCGACTATACCGAGCGAGGCTACATCATCAGATATGGTATCTGAAGATACCGCATTCGTAAAAGAGGAGGAGACACTCGCTCCCCAAGTATCTCTAAAGGAAGACTCGCTAGTACAAAGCGATGGCTTCCCTCACCTTAATCTAATTTTGGCGCAAATCCCTACTCTGCCACCAGTTCCAGTCCCCTCCCATCGAATTCCTCAAAGTTCCCGTAACTCAAGTTTAGGTCAACTTCCAGCTTTTCCTTCTGCTTCTCCTTCCCTGATTCCAGGAGTAGGGAATAATTATAATCCAGGATATGGGCAATATCCAAATTATCCTCAAGCCCAAAATTATCAACAAAATTACCCAAACCTAATCCCAGTAGCTGGGAATAATTACAACCCCGGATATGGACAATATCCAAATTATCCCCAACCCCAAAATTATCAACAAAATTATCCAAACCTAGTCCCAGCAGGCGCTTCTAATTATAATCCCGGATATGGACAATACCCTAATTATCCACAACCGCAAAATTACCAACAAAATTACCAAAATCAAATCCCAGTAGCTGGAAATAATTATAATCCCGGATATGGACAGTATCCCAATTATCCACAACCCCAAAATTATCAACAAAATTATCCAAATCAAATACCAGTAGCTGGGAATAACTATAATCCTGGATATGGGCAATATCCCAATTACCCCCAACCCCAAAATTACCAACAAAATTACCCAACTCAAATACCAGGAGCCGGGAATAACTATAATCCTGGATATGGGCAATACTCCAATTATCCCCAAACCCAAAATTACCAACAAAATTACCCAACCCAAATACCAGCAGCGGCTTCTAATTACAACCCCGGATATGGACAATATCCCAATTATCCGCAACCTGTAATCGTAATACCGGGACAAGGAATAGGAATACCCCAAGGATTAAATAACTACAATCCAGGCATGGGACAATTCCCAAATGGTGCGCAAACTATAATTTTAGTGCCAGTACCAATGATGGGGATACCGAATGGATTAAATAACTACAATCCTGGTACATTACAGCCCCAATATAACCCTCAATCCCAAGTTCCCTTACCACCACCTTTGAATCCAAATCCAGTTGGCTTTAATAACTATAATCCTGGCATAGGACAATCATCATACTACCCTCAGTCTCAAGTTCCCTTCCCTGCTCCTGTTAATGTAAATCCAGTTAGTTTTAATAACTATAATATAGGCATGGGAGGAGAGTCACCATATTATTCACAATCCCAAGTTCCATTACCGAATCCTGTTAATATAAATCCAGTTAATTTTAATAACTATAATCCTGGCATCGTAGCACAGTCACCAATTATCCCACAAATTCCACCTCAATACCCCAATCTTCCCAATCCCAATATTCCGAATCCCAACCTGCCTCAAATTAATCCCACATTCATTCCAATCAGTGGACAAACACCACCCAATGGTCCTTTTTCTCAACTAAGAAGTACCTCATTGAGACAGCCTTCTTTAACAGCACAAGGAAGTTTTATCACTCAGGGAGGATCTTCTGTAGGGAGGGCAAGACTTTCTGGGAAATATCCTCTATCACCTCAAGCTATATTTGGTGCAACTTTGGATGTAACTAGTGAAGCAAGTGGTTTGTCAGATTCTCCTGGAGATGGCATAAATATCAACGAACTTTACTTTGCCACAGCCCCATTTGCTGATATACCTAATCTACGATTTGTACTCGGTCAATTAGACTTAACATCATACTTCGATCGCAATAGTTTTGCTAAGGATGGTGTGACTCATTTCTTTAATTCTGCCTTTCAGACAAATCCTGCACTGAATGCTGCCGGGATTGCATCTCATCCAGGAGTTTTAGTTAATTGGACGTTAAATGATAATATTGAAGCTAAAGCAGCAGCATTCTCATCTTCTAACGCATTGAGTGATTTTTCTTTAGATGGATTTGCCGGAGAAATTGGTGTTCGCCAGGGTAATGCTATTGTTCGCGCTACTTATTCTACTGGGCGTGATGGTAGTGCTAAAACAAGTTTTCAAGAAGCTTTCTCAATTGACCGAGGTGATGGTACTTTTGGACTTGATGGTAAAGATCGTGAAGAATCTTATGGAATCAATGGAGAAGTTTTTATTCCGGAGTGGAATATGGGGGTTTTTGGTCGATACGGTAAGTATATCAATCGGGAGTTAGATGAATCTGCTTTAACCTATAATATTGGTGTCAGTTTTGTGGATGTATTTACTAAAGACGATCGTTTGGGATTAGCCTATGGGCAGCAATTATCCAATAATCAAGGACAGGAAAAACCGGATGTATTGGAACTTTTTTATGATTTTCGTTTGTTACCCAATATGCGGATTGGTTTTACATTACAGCAACATAATGGTTTGTCGGAAACTGATGTGGGTGTGCGGGTGAAAACTGATTTTGATGTTATTCCGAGGAATTAGTTGTTGGTTATTGGTGATTTTTACACCTCAGTTTTAGTGGGTTAGCATCTGATGTTAGCGTGATTACTGTTAAACCTTTGGAGAAATTGGGTTAGTGGATATCAACCAACAAAAAGAGCAATTTAGTAGCACTTTTGTCCGTGTTGTTGCTTCTGTTGCTGGTTATGCCCTCTACAAGCCAGAAGTAGATGAAGACAGTATTGACTGGGGTATTGCGGCTAAAGGGGGCAGAGGTTCGCTATACTCTCCTAGACTAGAATTACAGTTAAAATCTACCTCCAGAAATGTTATACATGATGCCTACCTCCGATATCATCCGATGATTCAGCGCATTGGTAATGGAGGTTCCCCATGAAAGTCACCATAAGAGATAGCCAGATTCTGAAAACAATTGAACCTGGTAAACTCGCCGAACATCTGCAAATGACGGGCTGGCATCAACACCATCCCCTTAATGAAAATAGTGTAATCTGGCTAAAAGATTACGCAGGCGAACCCGCTGAAATTATCCTACCTCTCAAACCTGAATTAGGCGATTACGCTTCCCGCATTAGTGATGCCCTCAAAACACTGGAAATCGTGGAACAACGTTCCCAATTGGAAATTCTAGGGGATATTTTTACCTGTGCATCAAACATCACCGTACAGGGGATTGTTATCAACCTGCAAGAAGGAATTACTGATGGTAAAGTTACTATTATGGGCGTTGTAGTAGGGAAGTTACGGCGAATTCAGTTAGAATTAGCTGAACCTGTCTATGAATTGGCAGTTAAAGCTTATCAAGCTAGAATTCCGGTAATCTGCCAAGGAGATTTAGCCAAACAAGGTAGCTATTTTGTCCTGAAAAACTCCCATCATTTTACTTTAGATTTAGAGGCATGGGTGAGTTGAATAAAGTCAGAAGTCAAAAAAACAATAATTATCAGTTACCCTTTATCTAAACAAACAACAAACAACAAACAACAAACAACCAATAACGAATGAATAAAATAATTGGATTAGGATTAGCTGGAATAGTTGCCACCATACCAATAATATCCTACGAAAGTGCCGCATACGCCCAAGCAACACCAACACTTGTCAGACAAGGATTTGGCTTACTAAATCAGGGGCGAGTGCAAGATGCGATCGCAATTTTTGAACAAGCTGTACAGCGCTATCCGGATTCCTTGGAAGCTAAGTTAGGTTTGGCTATTTCCTATCGGCGACAGGGATTAATTCCCCAAGCGTGGAGTGCCTATCAACAGGTGCTAGCACAAGATCCCAATAATCAATTAGCATTGAAAGCGGTAGGTTTATTGGGTACTTTTCGTTCCGAGTGGCAAGTACGAGGAATTGAAGCATTAACTAGGTTATTAAATATTAATCCTAACGATAATGAATCCCGTGGTATTCGTGCCTTACTTTATGGATATCAACAGCGGTTTGTTGAAGCTATTTCTGATTATCAAATAGTATTGCAAGCTAACCCGACACCAGAAATACTCTTAGGTGCTGCGGAAACCTATACTAATTCAGGGAATCCCCAACAAGGATTAGATTTATTTAACCGTTATCTTGCTACAGGTGGTAAACCAATTAGTGGTTTTACTGCTCTTGCTTACGCCCGTGCCTTGCGAGAAACTGGTAATCCGGGTGGAGCAATTCAGGTGTTAGAAAATCAACTGAGAATCTCTCCACAATTAGATGATTTAGGGATTCAAACACGAGGATCTTTATCTCAAGCTTATCTCGCTAATCGACAGGTAAATGAAGCATTAAACGTATTAGCCCCATTACAAGGAATTCTTGCTGCTATTTTACCTTTAGCGCGATCGCTAAATGCCATTCGCTCTCAAAGTAATAATCCGGCACTTACTCCCCAAATTGCTAGTCTCTACCGTCAAGCACTTGCTCAAATTCCCAATCCGGAACCCAAATTGCTGCGGGAGGTGGCGGATGTTTTTGCCGGAATACCCTCGGAAAGGCAAACTGCTTTACAAATTTACCAACAACTGATCCAAATAGAACCGAATAATCGCCCTTTAATTGTCAAAGTATTGGCTTTACAAAGTCAGCTTGGCTTAATTTCTAAAGCCGATTTGCGATCGCGTTTATTTGCTGCGGTACAACCCCTACCCGCAGATCCCAATGAACGACAACAACTTGCTCAAAGTTTAGCAGGAATCGATCCACCAGGACCAGAATTTATTGCTGTTTATTTTGGTTTACTCCAATCGGGTGCTAATGTACCATTTTTAAATTTCCGCATCGCTCAACTTTTAATCGAAAATAACGATTTAGGTGGGGCAAGACAAGCTTTAGCTGCTTACGCTGCCACGCCAGAAGGAGCGAAGGATTTATCCCCTCAATTACTAGCTGCTGAAATTGAGCGACGCGAGGGTAATTTAGAAGGAAGTGCTTATCGTTATCAAGCTTTAATTGCTAGCAATCCACCGGATTCAGATATTATAATGGGCGCACTGCGAGGTTTGGCAACAGTGCGGGTGCAACAGAATCGCCCGATTGATGCACTAGTTATATTTGACCAACTTATTGCTCGCAATCCCCAAGATTTAACGCTACAATTAGCTCGTACTTCTCTGGCTTATGAAGCGAAAGTGATTTCTGAATTACAAGCAGAGGGAATTCTGAATTACTGGTTTCAAACCCAACCGCCTAACAATGCACCACCAGAATTATTTGCTCTAGTTGGTACATTACCCGCTCATGCTAGACGGGAAGGAATATATAATTATCTCCTCCAAATCGATCCAAATAATATCCCTATTCAAATCCGCTCCATTCAAGTTATCGCCCAGAGAAGTCCAGAGCAAGCAAGGGTAAGAGTAGCTGAATTAGTTGCTCGCGATCCTACTAATATTCGCAGTTACTTTTTGCAAGGAGAATTAGGGCAAGCGATTAAAGATTTTGAATTAGCATCCCAAGCCTACAATATTATATTAGCCGCGCAACCCAGTAATCGAGATGCTTTATCCGCATTAGCGGGAGTGCGATTTCAACAAAAACGGTTTAATGATGCGGCTGATTTGTATTATCAATCCTTGGCAATTAACCCAAATGATAAGGATATTCGCCGTACTTTGATAGATTTGGATAGAGCGAGAGATTTTCAGATGAAAGCATTTACAGAAATTGAGGGAATGCAAATCGAACAAATTCAAAATGGGGGAGTAGTTAATAGCGATTTATCCCGTCGCCGTCAGGAAATTCAAGAGGATTTTTTACAACGGCGGGGATTCCAACCACCTTGGGAACAGTATTGATAAAGGGGTTGATGTGGGGATTTTCTCAGAAACCATTACTGGATTAGTCGCCATTCACGGGCATCAACAAATTGAGATAAATGTGCTACATTCGTAGTAGCAATTATAACTTCATTCCCCTCCTCTGCTATCAATGCCGCCTGAGCTGCTAAAATTACATCACCATCCAAAGCTTTAGAGTCGGCTTTTGGTTTTCCTTCCTGTCGTGGCGCCCAAAAATCGGCAGCCTTGAGGATTACTTCTGTAGTGATAGGTAAGTAACAAAGGAGAGCTTTGAGTTGGTTAAGTCGTTGAATACCTGCTATTTTACCTGCCCGAAGCAATTCACGTCGAACTTCATAGTCTGCGATTTCAGGTAACATCACTATGTAGCCCTTTGGCTCCAGAGAATTGAACCAAAGTTTGCATTCATGACATACAAGTGATTTCGCTTTAGGAGTGGTAACCATTCCTAAAGGATCAGAATCTAGTAATATTATTTTGCTCATGGAATGGTTTATATTGATACGGGATTTTCTTCTAGGTTTTGACAGAGAATTTCAGCGGTTTCTGTTTGCTCTTCTTCATCTCCATCTTCCTCCCATTTCCTTAACAATTCACTTAACGCAATTTGCTGTACAGCTTTCTTTACAGGGTGAGGATTCTTGATTCCATCCATCGCCTTTACCCAAGCATCCGACGATACTGGCTTCATTGTGACGCTTTCACGAAATAAACGCACGATTTGCAGTAAATTGGGCAAATATTCGTCTGGTGTTTGCTGAATTTCGAGAATTAACTTGGCGAGGAGATAGTTTTCATGTGCAACTTCTGTACTCGGTATGTTTGTTAAACTACTTAAATTTTGCTCAGACATATTTTTCTCCCTATATTTGATCTCTCCCTTACCATAAAAATCAGTAAGGCGGACATTTTTTCACTATACCTCAAGTATCTTGCTTAATTTTAGGATATTTTAGGTCAAGGATGTCAAATGGGTTCTATAGAAAGACAGATTACTTTAGAATTAAGTAAGACGAATCAACCGATGTCAAGAGAAGACTTGAGACAAGTTTTATCATTATCATCAGTGGATTTAATTAATGGGTTACAATCTTTGAGTAAGCGCTATTTACTCAAAACAACAGAAGGGAATAAAATCCTGTTTAATTTATCTCCGGTTTTTCGAGAATATATGATAATTTATGATTAAAATAGTTTATTAATTGCCGTAATACTATAATCTCAAATATAAAATGATATCAGATCCTCATCTTCGCATTCCCATTGCCATTAGTTTGGGGGCAATTGCGGGTGCATTAAGTCGCTACTATCTGACTTTATGGTTTGCTAAAACCTTCGGGATATCTTTTCCATTCGGCACTCTTTTTATTAACCTAACTGGGTGTTTGGGGATGGGATTTTTTGTTACCTTTGCTTTAGAAAGAGTTGTGGCAATTTCTCCAGAGGTAAGGTTAATGGTAACGACTGGTTTTCTGGGTGCTTATACGACTTTTTCCACTTATGGATTGGAGAGTGTGATGTTGTTGCGGGAGGGGAGTTTTACCGCTGCGGGTTTTTATTGGGCGGGAAGTGCGATATTGGGGCTGATTAGCATTCAATTGGGCGTTATTTTAGCTGGGTTATTAAAATGAAAATGAACTACTCTGACATCCTTGGCAAATGTCGGGATTACTCCTTAACTTCCTTAAACTAAAAATACAGCAGATTGTTGGTCGATCGAATACACTTCAGAAACCCGATTTCTTAAAGAAACCGGGTTTCTATGTACCTCATATACTTGCAATCTGCTGTATATTACTCACAATTTCAACCTGTTTTTCATCCTTTTCCTGACTTTTATCTCGATTGATAAATTCTTCAAACAAACTAAAAAACCTATCGACTGCGCTCTTTTCATCGGCGGAATGAAACAGCAGAATACTTGCCCATAATTGTCCCGTCTCAATATTGAATCTATCTCGTATCCATTTTAGGAATTCTTGAAATTCAGCCTCTTCTTCTGTCAACGGTACGCCAATTTCGCGTCTAGCAAAATAATATCCATCCAAAAATGCCTGGAGATTAAAGATGGAATGCCTCCCCAAATACATCGCGGGTCTTTTTTTTGATATTTTTGAGCAAATCGTATAAATTTTTCATGTTTAACTCATCCAATGCCTAGATCTAAAAGATTACTTCGGTTACCTGAAATTCTCGTCTTGGGAAACGCTATAATTATAATAAATTAGGTTAGCATAAATCTAGCACACCTGACAACGACTATGACTTCCATAGACTATTTCTACAAACTTTTATCTCGCCGAGAGTACAGCGTGCGGGAGCTTACCCAAAAAGCGCAAGCAAAAGGGTTCGATCTTCAGGAAATCGCTAAATCTATTGAGGATTTACAGGAGCAAAATTATCAATCTGACTCCCGCGTAGTCGAAAGCCTAATTACCTCCTATCATGGTAAATATGGCAAGTCGCTGATTAAGCGCAAATGTCTGGAGAAGGGAATTAATTCCGATCTATTTGAGGAAATTTGGGCATCTCAAACTGAGGAAGAGGATACGGGTGAATTGGATGAGTTAAAAGCTAAGGTGATGCGGAAGTATAAGATTGATAACTTTCGTTCTATTGAGCAGAAAACTAAGGTAAAATTATGGAATTATCTTCAGTATAGGGGGTTTAATCCTGGTCAGGTTTTAGCACAGTGGCAGAGGGAGCAGGATGAGATGGTTGAGTAGGGGATAAGAGGTCTTTTTTACGCAGAGGTGCGCAGAGGGTAAGAGAGAGGTTCGCAGAGGTTTTGAGGTAAGATGTGAAATGATTATGAGAGGAGGTTTTTTTTACAGATAGATAACAACAAACAACTAACAACTAACAACTAACAACTAACAACTAACATGCCAACTCGACCTTATCTATTTTATGCTTTAACTAACAGCGTTTGCTCGAAATGCTTGGTTAAGGTTGAAGCGAAAATTATCTTTAGAGATGATTGCGTTTATTTGGTGAAACATTGTCCGACTCATGGACATGAGGAAGTCCTGATTGCTGATGATATTGAGTATTATAAGAAATCTCTGGAATTTATTAAGCCAGGGGATATGCCACTCAAATTTAATACGCCAATAAAATACGGTTGTCCTTATGATTGTGGACTCTGCCCGGATCACGAACAACATAGCTGTCTTACTTTAATTGAAGTGACGGATAGGTGCAATCTTTCTTGTCCTATTTGTTATGCGGATTCCGGTGCTGAAGAACTTTCTACTAATGGAAATCAACCCCGAAAGCACCGGAGTTTAGCCCAAATTGAACGGATGTTAGATGCAGTGGTGGCTAATGAAGGGGAACCCCAAATCATTCAGTTGAGTGGAGGGGAACCTACTATTCATCCAGAATTCTTTGAAATTATGGATTTGGTGAAGAGTAAGCCGATTAAGCATTTAATGATTAATACTAATGGAGTGAGGATTGCCAAAGATAAAACATTTTGCCATCGCCTTAGTCAGTATAAGCCAGGAATTGAAATTTATTTGCAATTTGATAGCTTTGAAGCCGAAGCACTTCAGGAGTTGCGGGGGGCTGATTTACGGGAAGTGCGGAAAAACGCGATCGCAAATCTGAATGAGTTTAATATCTCCACCACCTTAGTTGTCACCCTCAAAAAAGGATTGAATGATGGGGAAATAGGTAAAATTATCGATTACGCATTAAAACAGAAATCTGTGCGAGGTGTAAACTTTCAACCCATTCAAGCTGCGGGGCGTTTGACTGGATTTGATGCAAAAAAGAATAGATATACTCTGACAGAAGTCCGCAGATCGATTTTACAGCAAAGTCCCCACTTTAAACCAGAAGATATTTTACCAGTTCCCTGTCATCCCGATTGTTTGGCGATGGGTTATGCGCTAAAGTTGAATGGTAAAGTAATCCCATTAACTGGATTAATCGATCCTAACAAATTTGTCGATATCGTGCCTAATAGCGTTATTTACGAACAAAATGAAGAACTAAAGCGCCATATTTTTGAGTTATTTTCCACCAGTCATTCTCCTCTGTCTGCCGCGACTTCATTAAAACAACTACTCTGTTGTTTGCCGATGCTACCTGTACCCGAAGGGATTAATTATGACAATGTGTTTCGAGTAATGATTGTTCAATTCTTAGACGCTTATAATTTTGATGTTCGTTCCGTAAAAAGATCCTGTATTCACATTGTCCATCCCGATGGGAGAATTATTCCCTTTGATACCTTTAATATGTTCTATCGAGAGGGTAGTGCTGGATATCACTTAGTTTCTCAACTTCATGAAAATGCACCAAATCTAAACTATGTTACCCAGAAATGAGACGTAAAACAATGAATGAATTTGGGAAAATATTCTTAGGTATTTTGTTACTTTCAGGATGCCATATATCGGCGCTTACTATATTAGGAGCAATTGCCTCAGCAGCAAGCTCAACAGGGAATTCCAGTATCGGAATCATATACTTATATGCACTATTAGGAATTGGCATAACTCAACTAATCTATGTTATTCCCCTAGTATTTTGGCTGAGGTGGAAGCGAAAATGGGGATTAATGAAAGGAATCATTATCGGGGCGGTATTGACAGCTTTACTAAATGGGGGTTGCTGGTTATTGTTTAAAAATATGTTTCCCTAAAAGAGTTCCTCGCACACCAATTGGGCTAACTTTTGTGCCGCACCAGGTTTACCTCGAACCCCACGGAGACGGGAGCGCATTTCTTCTAACTTTTCTGGATTTTCTAAATAATCTAGAACCAATTTTGCCACATCCTGCGGCTCAAGTTTTCCCGCAAATTCTGGTACAATTTCCTCCTTTGCCCAAATATTAGGCCATGCAAATAAACGCCCCTTTCGCAAAACCTGTTGTAAAACAAACCAGTTAATTAACTTAGCAAAACTCGATCCCACTCCTGGTAAATTTGCCAATAATCCCGGCAATCCATCCCAACTCCGCATGGCATCCAATTGGTTAGTAGGTAGCAAAATAATCATCGGTACTCCTAATGCGCCTAACTCAGCAGTATTTGCACCTACAGTAGTCAGACATATTTGGCATTGAGATAAAAGATGATGAGCTGGAAACTCTTGCCAAAGTTCAACAGATAAACCTTTACTTGTCTTAAGAAATGGTTGTTCTTGATTAGATGAATCGCCAATTTTTAAAGATGAATTGGCAGGAGTAGTGGGAGCATCCTGTTTTGGAAGAAATGCAGGCTGTATTCTTGCTCCCCCCTTTGACAAGGGGGGCTGGGGGGTTTTTTTTGTCAAAAAATGAGTATCTTTGCCAAAGTGGGATGCTCCCGTAGTGGGATAATCCTGTTTTGGCAAAGATACTTGTTTTTCGCTAGAGTTTTCACCCCCCCAACCCCCCTTATTAAAGGGGGGAGCAAGAATATAATCTCGGTTTTTGCTAGATTGGGATGATTCTGAAGTAGTTTCTGGTTTGTTCGATCTAATCTGATCTGTATTTTCTGGTATAATTAGTTCAGCACTTGCCCAACTAAATTGGTCGATTAGTGGATTTTGTTTAGGATTTGCAAAAGATACCAAAGTTGCTAAATCTAAAGTTGGTGCAACCGGAATCCCAAAGCGAGTTTGGGGTTTAGCTGCGTGAATATATTCTGCGATCGCTAAAGTTAAAGGTAATCCCTGTGCTAGTTTCGCTGCTTTAGATCCAGGAAATAATACTACCAAATTACTCCTAAAATCTACCACCTCATCCCGTGCTACATCTGACATTAAATCTCCCACAACAGTAAACTTTTTAGCATACTTTTGTGACACACTGGCAATAGTTTCCGCTTTCATTACTCCAAAACGATCGATTAAAGAATGCCATCGTGCTTCCCATTCAGCATAAACAACAGTACGATAACCTAAACGTTTACCAATAACTACAGTGAAAAATTGATCTCCACCTAAGAAAACAACAACACCTTTATCTCGCCAATCCCAATTTTCTGCCGTTTTCCCCCACAGCAAAAATGGCCAAAAATGCTCCGCACTCTGAACTCGATTTACCTCAGAATATGAAAGTGCGATCGCAGCTTCTTTGCCAGTCGCGTTGGGACAAGGGGATAGTATAACTGAAATCCGGATTAAATCATAATTATTTCCTAGTTTTTCTCGCAAAGCTTTAACGACAGGAAGTACCCAAGTAGTTACTTCTCCTGGTGCGTTAGATAGAATTAAGATATCCACTGGCTCAATTACTGACATTATTTAGTCTCCTTAATTATTTTATTCAACGCAGCGATACCGAGAATTTTAGGAATTTTATACCAAGTTGGAGCTATATATTTTTATCCTTCATCCTTCAACATTCAACCTTCATCCTTCATCCTTGTAGCGGGTGTTACAAAATCCTGACATTAGCTTTGTTAACCTGAGAAGCAACACCTAAAAGTAAGTAGGTTCGCCATGGCAGGATTACCGCAACTCCGTATTAAAATCTCCCTTCTTCACTCTAGGTTACCCATCCCCTACTCCCTATTTTCTCAGGAGGCGGCATGGCTTCAGTTCATATTTTAATTATTGAGGGTAACCCTCACTTGCGATCGCTATTAGGCTGGCACTTACAGCAGGCAGGGTATGGGGTATATCAATCTGCCTCACTTCAGCAGGCGAGAGATACCATCTTCCATCGTCAACCGACACTCATCATCCTCGACTCTGACTTACCCGATGGCGATGGTGTAGAATTTTGCTCCTGGATTGGGCAGCAACTACAGTCGCCCATCTTAATGCTATCAGCCCGCGATCGCGAAGCTGATATTGTCAGAGGTTTAAAAGCAGGCGCTGACGATTATCTAAAAAAACCCTTTGGAATGCAAGAATTTTTGGCACGGGTTGAGGCACTACTCCGCCGCATTCGCATGAGTGCTGCTCCAATGATACTCGAATACGGGGATATCAAAATCGATTTAGTCCAGCGTCGGGTATGTTTTAAAGGTGAATTTATTGACTTAACCCCTCAAGAATTTAGCTTACTCTACGTGTTAGCCCAAGCGGAAGGATTACCATTAACTCGTTCAGAATTACTGCGTCGTGCTTGGCCAGATGCTATTGATAACCCCCGCACCATTGATACCCATGTCCTCTCTCTCCGCAAAAAAGTTGAAAAAGATCCCCGACAACCCAACTTAATTCAAACTGTTCGCAATGTCGGTTATCGGTTTAATCCAGATATCCTTCAGAGAGATCAATTTACACAAAAAAAACTACCAGATCGCAACAATAATCCTCAGTTGATATCAGTGGGATCTAGAAATTAGTTATTTGTTGGTTATTTGTTGGTTATTTGTTATTTATTCTTTGTGATTATTTGTTGGTTATTTGTTATTTGTCTGGGTAATGGGGAATGGGTGATTGATAATTAGCCATCATTTTCGAGTCAAGGACAACCAACAACTAACAACTAACAACTAACAACCAACAACTAATAACCAACAACCAACAACAAGTCAAAACCACTCTTGAGAAGCTTGAGTTTCAGCATCAACTAACCTTTCTCGCAAATATTGCCAATCCATCTGAATCGACGAAGTATCCTCAAGTAACTGCCCCTGCTGCAAATAGAATACCCTGTCACAAAACCTTTGGGCCATATCAAGCTGATGATTAACCATTAAAATAGTCATCCCCTGATTTTCCGCCAAATCAACCAAAACATTAAGCACATGAATACCAGTGCCAGCATCAAGAGCAGATGTTGGCTCATCAAGTAATAATATTTTAGGTTGAATAACCAAAGCACGCGCGATTGCAACTAATTGCCGTTGTCCAGCAGAAAGCTGCAATTCTGTCCTCTCCAACCATTCATTAGGAATATGGAAAAGTTCCCGCATCATTTCCACCCGTTGTTCGATTGCATTTCTCGAGAACTTCTGCAATACTAATGGATAATCCAAAGCCTCTCTAACCGTCATTCCTAATAATTTAGGTTCTTGAAGCAGCAACATCACCGCCCGCCGCAAATCTAAAACAGGAATTTTCCGATAATCTCGATCATCTAAATAAATGATACCACCAGTCGGTTCCTCCAATCGATTCAACAGTCGCAACAGAGAAGTTTTACCAGCACCAGATGACCCAATTATACAAATACGTTCCCCTCTATTCACCGCCAAAGAAATACCTGTTAATATAGGCATTCCCTTGAGTGCCCCCTTGCCCTCAGTAACAAGACTCACCTCCTTTAACTCAAGTTGAGGCGACTGAATCTGCGGCTCTAATACTTCTTCAAAATTCAAAACTTTGCGTCCTTTGCGCTCTTCCTTTGCGCCCTTTGCGTTTAAAATATATATTTAAGCCACCAACCCCAGACTGATTGCCGTCCAAATAGTCCAGCCATCAACAAGCAACAGCAGCAATGTAAATCCTAACAAAATCAGATACATCCAAGGCTGAGATAAAGGTCGAATATCAGTAGTATCAATTCCCGTATAATTTTCGATTAGCCCAACCAACCGAGCAAATCCCACTACCCGCATTGGCAGTAAATAAGCTCGATCCGAAGATTTACTTACAAAATAATACACCAATCCCCCTTGCCCTGTGGTGCGCATTTTCAAATCCTTCACCTCAGCCCAAGATAAAAACCACCCTTTGCGAAAGAAAGAAGGAAACCAAAAGGGATAGACTACCTGAATTTTTTCCTCATCCACAATTACCCTTTCACTTAACGCACCCCAAAGGGCAAATAATCCCAAACATAATCCCACCCATAGCACCTCTGACGGTAAGGGTGCGGCAGCAGCCGAAGCTAAAAACGGTAGGGGAATAGTCAGCGCCAGATAGAAAGCGAGTAAGGTGATGCGAATCAAGGGGGAAATGTGAAAGACAGAATAGCTAGATGGCTGGGATTCCGATAGCATGTTTATGTTTTGTAACAGTTAAGATATTTTTCTATTATCTCTCAGCTTTACATTATTTGACATACCGATCCATTTAATTGTGCTAAAGTCAAAGTTGTTAGGCTTTAATAACAGGGGAGGCTGTATGTTAGTACTGCACAAACCAACTGGTGCGTTGGTGGAAGTCCTG
Source organism: Limnofasciculus baicalensis BBK-W-15 (assembly GCF_024178385.1). GTDB lineage: Bacteria > Cyanobacteriota > Cyanobacteriia > Cyanobacteriales > Coleofasciculaceae > Limnofasciculus > Limnofasciculus baicalensis. The sequence goes on from NZ_JAMZMM010000092.1 coordinate 15,272, forward strand.
ACGCTGGAGGACCTTTATAATCCATGCCTTACGGAAATTATGGGTCAATTGCAGGCGGGAGAAGAAATGCAAGATCCCGAATCTTTCCCCAAATCCGATCTGGTTTTTCCCTCTGGTGAATCTCTGCCTCGTTGCTGGCTAGATTCTCACTATCGCCAAAATCATCTTAACAAAGTTAGTTTTGCGATCGCAGTTTAAAGAATTATCTCCAGTAGGGTGTGTTTGTCAGCTATCCTACTGGACATTAATTTTGAGCATTAAGGAAGTTTTAGTGCCAATAGGTATCGCCCTAGATAGACATAACGATATGACTTAGTACACGACAACGGAAATAAACCAATCGTTAATACCCTTGGCAAAAAAATAAAATCCTGGGGTTGACAGTAGTTCAAAACTTCTCTATTCTTATATAAGTGCCTTCAAACGAGACACTGAGGATCATATTGTCCATAGTCCCTTACTTTACAGTTTGTAACTGAGATCCACAAAAAATGAATAAAGTATCGAAGATCATCAAAATTGCTTTGGCATTTTTGTTTGCGTTTGTTCTGTCCTTTAACTTAGTCGTCGAGCGAGCGATGGCAACAGGTGAATTTAGCCAAACCTGCGAGGACATATATATTGATGATCCATATCTTGTCGCAACTTGCGAAAAAGCAGATGGAGTGACTAAAGAAAATAGCGATATCAACTTAAATGAATACATTGGTGCTAAAGATGGCATATTATCCTGGGGTGGCAAATATTTTGCCGACACCTGCGACGATATTGCTTTAGCACAGTCACTGGCGACCAAAGAATTGTTACTTACTGCTCAGTGTAAAAAAGCAGATGGCATAGAGCAATCAGATATCGAGCTAGATGCTCACATTGCTAACATTGATGGCAGTCTAACATACGAATAATTAATTACCATTAGACATCTCCAGAAATTAGGTTTTCATCTAGACAGGGCAATGGTTTGAGATTCTTTTTCGGAGATGTCTATTGAGAAAGGCGAGGTTAAGAGGGTGTAAAATATGATGGCTTCGCCCGCCGTAAGCATCGCACTTACTCCATCTTAGCCCCCTTGTGAAGCAGGGCTGTTTCATTATCCTTATATTCATTTAGATATTTGCCAGATTATAGCACAGGCTATAACTTAATTGAACTAGTGTGGCATTCAAGCAAAGCATATATTGCTAATCGACCCTTTAAATGACTACCAGAAAAATTCATATCCATTTTTAGATTAAATAAAGGAATAATAAAGAGGTTTCCCTCCTTCTGACTATCAAAACTAAACCATGTTTTTGCACCATACAATGACTACCTTAACTTCTGGGATGGCATCCCTAATTGCTCCTGTACCGTTATTAGCAACAGTCGAGCCAGAAAATTCACCAATTGTTCTCAGCGGAGTTTTACTGAGTTTAGTAGTCATCTATCTCGCCAGTAAACTGGGGGCAGAAGTAGCGAGGAATTTTGATTTCCCCCCTGTTTTGGGCGAACTAGTCGCAGGGGTGATTGTTGGTGTATCTGCTTTACACCTAATCGTGTTTCCTGAAGGTGGATTATCAGCCTCAGATTCAGTAGTTATGACTGTGCTGGAATGGATTAATCATCTATCTCCTGAAGCACTTATCAATGTATTTGAGTCCCAAAGTGAAGTTGTTTCAGTTTTAGCTGAATTAGGCGTAATTATTCTCCTCTTTGAAATTGGGCTAGAATCCGATCTCAGACAACTAAAAGAAGTGGGAATTCAAGCTGTTGTTGTCGCCTGTGTGGGGGTAGCAGTGCCTTTTGCCGCTGGTACAGTTGGCTTAATGATGTTATTCCATACTCCGGCAATTCCGGCAATTTTTGCAGGTGCGGCATTAACAGCAACTAGTATCGGAATTACATCCAAAGTATTGTCTGAATTAGGACAACTTAAATCCAAAGAAGGTCAAATAATTGTTGGGGCTGCTGTGATTGATGATGTGTTGGGCATTATTGTCCTAGCTGTTGTCGCCAGTTTAGCTAAAACAGGTGAGATTGATGTTATTAATGTCATTTATTTGATTATCAGTGCTACTGCTTTTTTAATCGGTTCGATTCTCTTAGGTGGCATTTTTAACAAAAGCTTTACAGCGATTGTCGAGAAACTCAAAACTCGTGGAAATATAGTGATTCCGGCATTTATTTTTGCCTTCTTTATGGCATTTCTGGGCAACGCCATTCATCTTGAGGCGATTTTGGGTGCATTTGCAGCAGGCTTAGTTTTGGATGAAAGTGATGCCCGTAATGAGTTAGATGAATTGGTGAAGCCGATTTCAGATTTACTAGTACCTATCTTTTTTGTGACTGTGGGTGCTAGGGCTGATTTGGGTGTGCTAAATCCAGCCGTACCGGAGAATCGGGCAGGACTTTCGATCGCCGTATTTTTGATTGTGGTAGCAATTTTCGGTAAAGTGGTGACAGGTTGGGCGGTATTTGGTCAACCTGGAATTAATCGAATTGCGATTGGGATTGGCATGATTCCACGAGGTGAAGTGGGATTAGTTTTTGCTGGAATTGGCTCCGCAAGTGGAGTGCTGGATAAGCCTTTAGAGGTATCAATTATTATCATGGTAATTCTCACTACATTTTTGGCTCCGCCATTTTTGCGAGTTGCTTTTGGGAAACCTCTGCAACCACCAACTACAGGGGAAAATTTAACGGAGTCATCTACTTTGCCAGGTGAATCTTAGCTGAAATAGACAGGATCGTTAATTCTCTGTCTCATCGATTAAGTCCATTAAAACTGATAACTTGCACCATTGTCAGTAGAGCAAGAAAACCAGCCGTGGACTCAAGTCCACGGCTAATAGCTGAAGTCCATTGAAATGGACTAAAATTATGAGCCAGTTATATTTAGACAGTTTCCCCCTCACCCTCAAACAAAAGCAATTAACATAAGTTAACAAAAAAAAGTAATTGGCATAAGTAATTAACATAATTTAACAAAAGAAAGTAATCCATATAACTTAACAAATTAGGAAACGGCTGAAAGTGTATTAAATTCGTCGATCTGTATTAAGATTAATTCTCAATACTTGACGAGATTGCGTCGTTTCAGCTATTATTGG
>NZ_JAMZMM010000514.1 GCF_024178385.1 Limnofasciculus baicalensis BBK-W-15
AGAAAAATCAACCCGAAAGATCCCCCTGAATCAAACCGCGTAAAGTCGCCAACAAATCGCGCTCATTATAAGGCTTAGGAAAATAAGCACTTGCCCCCAAAGTCATCGCCAACTGACGATGCTTATCGCCACTTCTAGAAGTAAGCATCGCCACAGGTAAATCAGAAAAACCCGGCTCCGACTTAATCCGCGCCAAAAACCCATAACCATCAAGACGAGGCATCTCAATATCACAAATAACCGCATTAACCGACAAACCCCCCAACAACTTCTCCACCGCATCCTGGCCATCCTTAGCCTGCTCAACCAAATAACCAGCCTTCTCCAGAGCCAAAGCCAAAAAGCGGCGGACATTAATCGAATCATCCACCACCAGAATCGTTTCCTTCTCAATAATAGGAACAACAAAACCACCAGGCGGCTGATTACTCAAAGAATCAATTAACGACAAATCACCAAAAGGATGAAGCGCAGAAAAACGTTCACCAGAAACCTTACCAACATCACGGAAAGAATCAATCCAACGTAACAAAGAATTAGGATCGACCATCGGGACAACCTTGCCATCGCCCAGAATTGTACAACTACTCATACCCTCCGGCAAAGAAAAAGGACCATTAACCTGACGCACCGCCACCTCCTGCTCCCCCCAACAACGATCGACTTGTAGCGCCACCAACCGCTCGCCTTGACTAATCATCAAAACAGTAGAAGCAGGAATAGAAGGAACCCCTTCAGGCATAACCACCTTCCTCGGACAATTAAAAGTCAACCAATCTCCCAAACGAATCAGAGGAATCATCTCACCAAACCATTTAAGCACCTCACCACCAGAAATAGCAAAAACCTCCTCAGATGCCAACAAAACCATCTCCTCAATCGCATCAGTCGGAAAAGCCAACAACATCGAATTACTTTCCACCAAAAGTATCCGCGCCACCGACAAAGTAAAAGGCACAGTCAAAGTAAAAGTAGTCCCCTTTCCCGCAGTAGTATCAACCCGAATATCCCCACGAATCTCCTTCAAATTATTCCGTACCACATCCATACCAACCCCTCTACCAGAAAGAGCAGTAACTTCCTGTGCCGTACTAAAACCCGCCTCAAAAATCAACGATAATAAATCATCCTCACTAGCAGCAGCCAAAAGTTCACCATCCAAACCCATCGCCAATGCCCTAGCCCGAATCTTATCAAGATTAATCCCATTGCCATCATCACTAATCGTAATCATCGTCTGATTACCCCGATGAGCCGCCTTAATCTCAATCAACCCCCGAGGAGATTTCCCCGACTGTTGGCGCAGATGAGGCAACTCAATCCCATGATCGAAAGCATTTCGTACCAAGTGCATCAAAGGATCGGAAAGAGCCTCCAAGATACTGCGATCGATCAGAGTACCTTTACCAGAAACCTTAAGTTCAACCTCCTTACCATACTCCCGACACAAATCCCGTAAAGCACGTTGATATCGCCCCACCAAATCTGACAGAGGGCGCATCTGTATCCGAGTTAAATGAGTCTGCATCTGCTTGGCAGTTTGATTTAACTCACGCGCCGTAGTATCAGTATCTTCAAGACTCAATTCCACATCAGAAGTCACCTCTTGAATCTGGACAATAGTCTCCATCACCTCCATAGACAAGAGATGCAAATCGCTATATTGATCCATTTCCAAAGCATCAAAAGAAGGATGAAGTGTCAAGGATGAAGGATGAACTTGGTCAGATTTATCCCTGATGAACTTATTGTAATTGTCATGATTATTTTTATTATTATTAAACAGAGATTTATCTTGAGTCGCCACAGTATCATAACTAGTACGAAGGCGAATATTAGCTTGTTCCAAATAACCAACGCGGCGGCTAAGAGTTTCAATCAAATTCCGTAACCTGCTCATCTGCAAACCCATACCATTGCGAGAAATAGTAAGTTCCCCAAAAAGGTCATTTAGTTGCTCCAACTGACGAACAGAAACACGAACCGTATTCTCCCCACCCTCCTTACTTACCCCAACCTGTGAACTAGACTTAGTCGCAGGCTCTTGCCATAAAAAATCACCCGTATTCTGAGGAACAGAATCAGCTTTACCATCTCGCGCCCTCTCAGTACTAATAACTTTGATATCCGTCGATACTTCCGGGATCTCAATATCAGGAATATCCCCAGAATTTTCAATTAACTCGACCGAAACTTCAGCCAAATGAAGATCGCTATTACCCAAAGACTCTGCTAGTGATTCCGGCGATATAATATCAGTATTTATGATAAAATCAGCAAAAGAATCGCCAACTAATTCCCGCGAAACATCCGCCACCACCTGTTCAGGAATATCAAAAGAATCCCCCATCAACTCTGTCGAAATATCCACCTCTGCCGAGGAGGGAATATCTGAAAAAGAAGCAGCCCATTCCTCAATAGGCCAAGGGATATCCGACTCAGCTACCACCCGGGAAGTTTCAGATATTGCCCCATCCTGAAAACTCCACAAACCCTCATCTGAAATTAGCTCCGTGTCAGACAATTGAGCCACCCCAGGAGAAACAAAATCAATTGCCGATGGTAAACTATTAACTTGACCAACCAAAACCAAAGCCTGAGAACGACGCCAACAGAAGAGAGCCTTTTGAGCAATCTCCTTCACCTGGAATGGCGCAGCTTCCAAATGAGCCAAAATCGATTCACATAAACTAGTAAAAGCATCAAGCTGAAGCATTTCCCCCAAACCGCCCAGCTCCTGCGCCATAATCGACACCTCCTCCGACAAACAAGGAGCTTCCGGATCTGCCAAAACCGACTCCAGACGAGCCAGACAGCCCTCAACCTCCGTCTCAAACAAAAGCGCCGCCACATTAGTCCCTTCCTCAGCCCCCAACATCGAAGTAGCATCCTCATCAGTCGGGTGACCCAAACGAGCATGAAGGGCATCAAAAACCGGATTACCTTCATTGAGAAGCCAATCCTCATCAACATCAGTTCCCTGGCGATTTAGCACCAATACCTGACGTAAACGGTCAACTCCCGTTAACAGTAAACTTTCCAGTTGAGCATCAAAAGAAATCGATTTCTTTTGAACTTTCAACACCTTAAAAGAATCCTCCATCCGGTGAGCCAACTGACTCAAAGTGGTATAGCCCATCATCCCAGCACCACCCTTAACCGAATGAGCTCCCCGCAAGACAGCATCCATTTCCTGAGCATCAATAGATTTGCTCGCGATTCCTAAAAGTGTCGTTTCAATGGTATCGAGATACTCTTCTGCTTCTTCGAGAAACTGAATCCGGATTTCGTTTTCCTTCTCCTGTGACATGGTAGTTTTGAGTTTTGAGTTTTGAGTTTTGAGTTTTGAGTTTTGAGTTTTGAGTTTT
>NZ_JAMZMM010000515.1 GCF_024178385.1 Limnofasciculus baicalensis BBK-W-15
ACAAGGGAGACAAGGGAGACAAGGGAGACAAGGGAGACAAGGGAGACAAGGAGGCAATTCTTCCCCACTCCCCACTCCAAAAAACCCACTCCCCACTGTTTTGGATTCCTTTATCTTTGGAAAGTTATCGAGGTGCGATTGAAAAGGCGATTGAGGATTATGGGCTAAATGCTACTATTGTGGCTGGTAAAACTAATGAGGTGTTAGCGGCGGCGGATTTGGCTATTGCTAAGTCTGGTACTGTGAATTTGGAATTGGCGCTTTTGAATGTGCCGCAGGTGGTTTTTTATCGAGTTAGTCCATTTACTTATGGTATTGGTAAGCTTTTAAAGTTTTCTATTCCTTTTATGTCGCCGCCTAACTTGGTGGTGATGCGAGAGATTGTGCCAGAATTATTGCAAGATAAAGCAACATCAGCAAATATTGTCAAAGCATCTCTAGAACTTTTGTTTAATCAAGAGAGGCGGGAGGTGTTAATGGCAGATTATCGGGAAATGCGAGAATTATTGGGAGATGTTGGAGTTTGCGATCGCGCGGCTAGGGAAATTCTTCAAAGGGAACTTTGATTAAACCTCTTGCATAAATCCTCAAATGCCCCCTAAATTCCCGATTAAAATTGCCATCAAATTCTGAAACAACTCCAGATCAAGCCACAGCAGTAGATACCAATTCTTCAGCAAAGATAATATCGCTTTCCGGTATGCCCCGTGCGATTAAATCTGAACTAATACCATATCCTATCCCATCGTACTCAATTAAGACTTTTCCCTCTTGAATAACCACATATAATAAATTGCCTCTGACGCGACGAGAACCATCCCAACCGACGTGCATTAACGCATAGCGATCGCGAATTTCATCGCAGACAGCATCAAGCCGAATTTGACCATGAGAAGGACGTAATTTGGCATATTCTAAAATTACCTGCTTGAGAATTTCCCGGTATTTGGTAGTGGTATCCATTGTTTTACCTCTTCTGTTTCTAGTTGTACTACTAGCAGTTTCATTGGTAAGTCGTTAATGACAACTTGACCAATTTCTTCACTAAATATCTCCTCGTAGACAGTGGTGGGAACAGCTAAATAGATTTCTCTACTTGGAGCGATTTTAGCTAGCAAGAGACGATAGAGTACATATTGCCCAATAGCCTGCTCCAAATCAGCAATTTTCGACCTTCCTCGAAACTCCTTAATTTCTATGATAATACGACTCTTGCCACTTTGTACCCCAAGGAATTTGCCATTTATTTGCCTCCCATCCGCAATTCCTAAATCTGCATATAAAATGCGCTCGCCATAGTCGATGATATAGGGATCGTCAGTTATTTCCCAGCCATCTTTAATCAGCGCCTGTTTTACAGTATCGTGAATCCGATCTCTTGTCGGCATTTTTATACCCAACTCTTTTAGTTAGTTTACACCAAAGTCATGGGAGCAACGACTACTGCTTATCAATTGATAGCATTAAATACCCGATCAACCGTCAAATCAAACTCAGGAAAAACTCCTGACACAATCGGCTCATCCCCTCTAAACCGACTAATTTGATATTCCCCATCAACAAGCTGACAAACTGAAAATGTCGGTAACTTTGGACTACCAATATAACGTTTTCCCCCAAGCCCAAGGTAGTCAGCTATCCAATATTCAGAAATACCCATTGCCTCATAAGCATCTAACTTTAGGGCATAATCATCGTGCCAATTAGTACTAACCACTTCTACAATCAGAGGGATTGATGAACCCATCGTAATAATTGACTCCTTAGCCCAGCGAGGTTCCAATTTTACAGCTTGTTTATCTAAAATGATGATATCTGGTTCGTACCCAGACTCATCGCCGTAAGGTTTGACTACAGATTCTTTAGGAATAAAATAGGGTAATTGGCCACTGCGACAAAGCAAACCGATTTCCACATTGAGAAAACCAGCAATTTCTGAATGTTTACCAGTTGGTTTCGGCATTTCAACAATTACGCCATTGTGCAATTCGTAGTGGTGTCCCGAATTCTCTGGATACCAATCAATAAATTCATCAAATGTTACTCGTTTAGGTATGGATTGAATCATGGTAAAACCGCTCCTTGAAAGCAAATAACAATTATCGCAGCAACAGAAACACTGTTTGGATTAATCCCACAATTACACCCAAAACTCCCCCTAAATTCACAATCGCTTGTAACTCACTTTTGACAATAGCTTGAATTGCGATTTCCATATCTTCAGGAGAAGTAGATTTAACCCGTTCAACAATTACCTCGTCAATAGAGAGAATTGGAATAATATTAGCCACTACTTTTTCTAAATCTTCTTCCAAATAGCGCTCTAAAATTAAAGATAATTCCTCACTAATTAGTTCCAGCGATGTTGTCATAATAGCAGACTCTCGCAGCCTATTTAATATCAACATTGCTACCTTTTCCCAATCAATAGATTGACTTAATCCCTGAATAAAATCGGCACCCTTTTCTTGAACGTAGTCTCGCACGGCATCCCGCATCGTTTTCCTAAGTTGTCGCACTGTGGATACGGGCAAATTTTGCAGGGAAAGTCTTTGGAGCCAAATGCGCAAACGATCCCGGGTTCCCAGAGCAATTAGTATTTCTTCGATCCGAGCATTTGTTGCTTCTTTTTCATCTAAACAATAGGTGCGTAAGCGGGTTAAAGTGTTGCGCAAACCAAATAAATTTGCGACAATCCAATAAGTTCCACTCGTCTTTTCCCGAAACCCTTCATCAATGACTTGGATATTGCGATCTGTTAATAAATCGATCGCTACTACTCGTAGCACATCTGGAGGTAATGCTACTTGTAAAATCCAGTCAGCGAGTTGCCCTGCTTGTTGATCGTTGAGTTGAAATTCAAGTAAGATTTGGTCAAATATCTGGTTTAATTGAGCTTCGAGAAAATCTTCCCGACGTGCAAATACTTTTAAGAGGCGGGGTAAAGATTCACCAAATAAGTCATGAAGAATTGCCGCCAGAATTTTAGCAGTTTTCTGCTCTTTATCTAATTCAACTCGATCCATGGCGAGGTTTAAAAGCCACACCAGTGCCGCCTGTACTCGTTGCGGTTGGAGTAGACGCTTTGTTAACCTTTGTAATTCGGTGGGTGTGAGGAGGGAACCCATAATCGTATCAGAAATTCTTTGGGCAAGTCTTTCTTGATTATGGGGAATTAATCCCGGCGTAAATGGTAGCTGACGCTTACCAATGTAAATTGGTTTGTAGGGGCGAAATAACATTTTAATGGCTAAATCGTTAGTGAAATAGCCAATAATTCCTCCCGCTATCGGCGGAGTCAATAGCAACCACAGGTTAAATGAATCCAAGGCAACAATCCAGAAG
>NZ_JAMZMM010000516.1 GCF_024178385.1 Limnofasciculus baicalensis BBK-W-15
GGACAAGGGGGATAAGGGAGCAGGTAAGATTTTTAATTGACAACTCAAAACTCAAAACGGACTTCATCCCGCTGCGCTAACAAAACTCAAAATTCCCTAAAAATTGCTATGATCCCGACTATTTCTACCATTCCCATCCAACACTTGGCATCAGGCGATCGCACTTTCCTCCAAGTTTATCAATTTATTGGCGCTAAACCCGGTAAAAAGGCTTACTTACAAGCTAATCTCCACGGGGCGGAAATTGTTGGGAATGGGGTAATTTATCAACTTATTGAATTTCTCAGTAGTTTAGATGACACCAAGCTTACCGGAGAAATCTGGCTTGTACCTGTTTGTAACCCTCTCGGTACAAATCAGCGATCGCATTTCTTTGCCACTGGACGCTACAATCCTTATGATGGGCGAGATTGGAACCGGATCTTTTGGGATTATGAGCAAGAATGTGATGATTTAGCCGCTTTTACTGAATCACAAATTAACCTCGAACCAGATGAAATCAGACATAATTATTTGGCGCGTATCCAGACTAGTTTTAACAAACAATTAGCCAAAATCAATTCTCCCAGTGGAGCGCCTTTTCGAGAAAGTTATCGATATCAACTCCAATGCCTCTGTCTTGATGCTAACTATATTATTGATATTCATAGTTCCAGTAATCAAGCGATAGATTATCTCTACTGTTTCCCTAGTCGCGAAGAGAGTGCCAAAGGATTCCTCCTCCCTCATGGTATTTTAATGAAAGAATATGATGGAAATGCCTTTGACGAAGCCTTTCTGAAACCTTGGTTGGCTTTGGAGAAGAAACTGGCAGAATTAGGCAAACCCATTCAATTCGATTTGGAGTCTTGGACGCTAGAATTAGGTTCTGGAATGGTAATGAATCCAGAATCAGTCACAAAAGGAGTTCTAGGTATCAAAAATTATCTCGCCCTCCACGGTATTTTAACAATTCCGGGTTTTCCCTTACCCGAAACAGGAGCTTACTCAATAAACTTTATTACAAAAAGCCAAATTAAAGAATACTATGCGCCCATAGGTGGTACGATCCAATCCAGAGTAGAGTTAGGGAGTGAAATCAAAACAGGTCAATTATTGTATCAGTTACTAGTTTTCAATAAACATGGAGAACTACCGAAATTAATAGATATCTTGGCTGAGGCTGATGGATTAGTCTTTAACGTTTCCACGAGTTATAGTGTTAATCAAGGAGAATATGTTCTCTCTGTCATGCCGAGAAACAAGGGAGAATAATGAGATAAAAAAGATGGGTATTGATGCAAGCTGTCAGGCAGATAGACTACAAGCTGGTCAAAATCAAAGATCTAAGATAAAATTGAAGTTAAAGTTTAACAGTCCCAAGTTAACAAGGGTAAATCGTACCTATGAATTTTATTAATCCCAAAACCGATTACGCCTTTAAAAAAATATTTGGGTCATCAGAAAGCCAAGATATTCTTAAAAGCTTTCTTAATGCCCTGATTTATGAAGGCAAATCCATCATTAAAAAATTAGAAATTATTGACCCAAACCTACCACCAAGAGTTCAAGGCTTGAAAGATACATACCTGGATGTGAGAGCCTTCCTCAATAATGACACAATCGCGATCATTGAAATGCAGGTGTTGAACGTGCAATCCTTTGACCAACGAGTTTTATTCAATGCAGCAAAAACATATTCCTGTCAATTGCAGAAGGGAGAAGGCTACCGAATGCTCAAACCTGTGATTGCTCTAACAATTACAGATTTTGAAATGTTCCCCAATAGCGAAAACGTAATTTCTCGATTTGTTTACAAAGAAGAAACAACCAACTTAATCTATACCAAAAATGACATGAAGTTGATTTTTGTGGAGTTGCCCAAGTTTAAGCGAGAACTAGCTGAACTTGAAACATTGGCAGACAAGTGGATTTACTTTATGAAATATGCCAGATCCCTAAATGAAGTACCCGAAACTATGAATATTGTCCCAGAAATACATCAAGCATTTGTAATTGCAAACCAGGTTAATTTAACCAGAGAAGAACTAGAAGATATGGAACGAAGAGAAATGTTCATCTACGATCAAGAAGGAGCCATCTTACTCGGAAGAGAAGAAGGAAGAGAAGAAGGAATGCGAGAAAAAGCGATCGCGATTGTCCAAGAATTACTACCACGACTAGATGATGAAACCATCAGTCAAATTACAGGAATTAGTATTGAGGAAGTGAGGAGTTTGAGAAGTAGCAATTAAAATTTATAACCGTGGCACAGGCAAGATGCCTGTGCTACATTCTGCGATTCAAAGCAATTTGGTATAAAAACTGTTAGCAAAGCGGTACAAAGTGAAAAACCTAGACTTAACCATAAATAACGAAGAGACAATTATTCTAAATGGCTCAATGATTCCCCAAGCCGCACCAGGCTTTAAATCCGGATTCATTGCCATCATTGGACGACCAAATGTAGGAAAATCTACCTTAATGAATCAGTTAGTGGGGCAAAAAATAGCCATCACGTCACCCATCGCCCAAACCACACGGAATCGATTGCGGGGAATTCTGACAACTGAAGCAGCCCAAATAATTTTTGTCGATACGCCAGGAATTCATAAGCCCCATCACCAACTGGGAAAAGTGATTGTAAAAAATGCCAGAATTGCCATTGATTCTGTGGATTTGTTACTATTTATTGTGGATGGATCTGTACCAGCAGGAGGAGGGGATCGGTTTATTGTAGATTTACTGACAAAAACTGAAACTCCGATTATTCTGGGTATCAATAAATCCGACGAACAACCAGAGAAGCACCAAGCCATTGATGATAGTTACCAGCAACTGGTAGGACAACACAATTGGCAGATTACTAAATTTTCTGCCCTCACAGGTGACGGGTTGACAGAATTACAAGAACTATTAGTTAATCAGCTAGAACCAGGACCATATTATTATCCTCCAGATTTAGTTACAGATCAACCGGAACGTTTTATTATGGGAGAATTAATTCGGGAGCAAATTTTACTATTGACTCGCGAGGAAATTCCCCATTCCGTGGCTATTACTATTGACAGAGTTGAGGAGGAACCAAAAATTACCCGGATTCTCGCTACTATCAATATTGAAAGAGACTCTCAAAAAGGGATTTTAATTGGTAAAGGTGGTAGTATGTTGAAAACCATTGGCTCTGCTGCTCGTCAACAAATCCAAAAGTTAATTGCAGGTCATGTTTATTTAGAGTTATTTGTCAAAGTCTTACCTAAATGGCGACAATCTCGCCTCAGTTTAGACGAGTTGGGGTATCGGGTGGAAGAATAAGAGATGGTTTTTTGATGGGAGAATTGTTACCAGTTTCACCCCGCCC
>NZ_JAMZMM010000093.1 GCF_024178385.1 Limnofasciculus baicalensis BBK-W-15
TCACTTAGGTGGCTCTCCCGATCATCAGGGTGCATCTACTTAACATAGTATAGCATCATCAGAGTGAGGGGTGTCACCCCCTATTGAAGTATTTTTTGTAAAGATTTGTTACGAGAGTGGAGAGTGGGGAATTGAAACTCCTCCCCTGCCCCCTAGCCCTTAACCATTCAACTTTTTACCCAAAATTTGGTTAGTTAGTTTAGGATCGGCACGTCCACTACTTTTTTTCATCACTTGTCCGACAAAGAAACCTTGGAGCTTGGTTTTGCCAGCGCGATAATCTGCTAATTCCTTGGGATGGGCGGCGATGATTTCATCAATCATGGCTTCTAGTTGACTAGTATCAGAGATTTGGATTAATCCCTTCCGTTCAACCAGTTCTTTCGTCGAACCTCCTTGAGTGAGAAGTTCCGGTAGAATATCCTTGGCTATTTTACCACTAATTGTGCCATCTTCAATCAAATAAATTAATTCTGCCAGAGTTTCTGGCTTCAGGGCTATCTCAGTAATGGCTAATTTTTCATTATTGAGATAAGCCGCAATATCGCCCATTACCCAGTTTGCCGCTTGTTTGGCATTTACGCCAGTTGCGATCGCCGTTTCAAAATATTCTGCCACTTGGCGATCGTCGGTGAGAACGCGGGTATCATAAGGAGAAAGCCCCAAATCTGTTTCATAGCGATGCCGTTTTTGGGCAGGAAGCTCCGGTAATTCGCTATACCATTGCTGTAATTGCTCTTTTGATACTTCAATTGGCGGTAAATCTGGTTCCGGAAAATAGCGATAATCGCTCGAGCCTTCCTTGCTCCGCATACTAATAGTACGCTGAGAGCCTTCTTCCCAAAGTCGAGTTTCTTGAAAAATCGGTTCTCCGGCTTCAACTGCGGCAATTTGGCGTTCGATTTCGTATTCAATCGCCTTTTGAATAGCAGTGAAAGAGTTCATATTTTTAATTTCCACTTTCGTCCCGAACTTTTCTTGTCCAACTGGGCGAACGGAAATATTCACATCGCAGCGTAGGGAACCTTCTTGCATGTTACCATCACTAACACCGATGTAACGTACAATCCGACGTATTTCCTCACCATAAGCTGCTGCTTCTTCGCCGGATCGCAAATCAGGTTCTGATACTATTTCAATTAGAGCGATACCAGCACGATTATAATCTACTAAAGAGTAAGCAGAACCAGAAATCCCGTCACTACCAGCATGAACTAATTTTCCGGCATCTTCCTCCATGTGCAAACGGGTAATGCCAATTTTCTTGCGGATAGCACTTCCTTCTTTATCAGGTATTTCTATTTCCAACCACCCATGTTCAGCAATGGGTAAATCGTACTGAGAAATCTGATAATTTTTGGGTAAGTCGGGATAAAAATACTGCTTCCGATCAAATTTGCTGTAGGGTGAAATCTGGCAATTAATTGCTAAACCTGCTTTGACAGCGTATTCTAGTACTTTTTCATTTAGTACGGGTAATACACCAGGTAATCCTAAGCAAATGGGATCGATATTGGTATTCGGGGTTCCGCCAAATTCTGTAGAGGAATGGGAGAAAATCTTCGTTTTGGTACTTAGCTGACAGTGGGTTTCTAAACCAATGATGGCTTCGTACTGAGTTTTTACGGGTGCAGCAGTTGTCATAGATGTTTGATAACTCGTGCGATTGGCTTGGCTACCGCCCAATGACGGTAGTAATATTGATCTCTATTTTATCGTTAGAGTGTTGGCTGTAGGGGCGGTTTGGGGATAATCTTGGTTGTTTTACCAGACAATATGAGCGAAAACCCGCCCTACCCTGCTTGGGATTGCCTTCGGCAGGAGCGATGCGATCGCGTCTCACCCCAATCGGCAAAGTATTGTTAAACTACGATCGGCGGTAGGGAAATACCAAGTTTTAGCTCTGTTGCCTAACTTTGGTAAACTGGTGCAAGATCGGGATGAGTGTATAAAAAAATGGGAAGAGTTAGCAGAGCGATCGCACAGAAATGAGGATATTGTTGTATGATTCGAGAAATTAAAATAGAAAACTACAAATCCATTCAAAAGCTTAAATTAAATCTGGGCAGAGTTACAGTATTAATTGGTGAAAATGGTTCAGAAAAAAGCAATATATTGGAGGCGATCGCTATTGAAAATATTTTAATTGGATATTTTAATAATCCAGATCTTGTAGTAAATACCCTACTACCTCTTAGGGATGAAACAGATCGATACAGGGTAGAAAATTACAGTAATTGGTTAAAAGTATTTCAATATTGTGCCTCTAGTAAATTTAGGGAAGCATTCCAGTTTAATGAATATTTAATCATTCAGATAGATACTGATGTATCAGAAGAAATTAATTACAACATTTCTAAGTATCAAGATGAAGAAGAGTTGAATCCTGAACAATTGATTGAGAAAGTAGTAGAAAAGTTTAAGAGACTAATTGGTGAGGAATTTTATAGTCAGTACGAGGAGAAAATAATTTTTGCTATTTCCGTACATTCAATGGAATGTTGGCTACTTCCACTTTATCACACAGATAATAAACAAGCCGCACAAACTAAATGGTGTTTTGATAGATTAAAACGTCAGCTTAAAAGAGGTATTAATAAACCTTATGCTGATTATGATTTTATTTCCAGAGACTATTGCAAAAACAAGGTGTTAATGAAAAAATATTCGCTCAATCCAAGTTTAAAGATTTTCATAGGAGAAATTCAGTGGAGAAACATTGTTATAGAAGATGAATAGTTGCCGAATCAATTTAGGACGAGTTGCCTCATCAGGATAATGACAATGAACTGCATCTCTTAGCAATTGTTGTAGTTCTTTAATACTGTCAGCCTGAGTAAAAATAGACTCACCAATCGCTCTGGCTGTATAACCACCTTCAGGATCGTCTTCTACCAAGAAAATAATTTCTGTCATAATGTTTTATCCTCGGGATATTTAGCGGCTAGCCCGCACTTATACTTATAAGTATAACTCGTTAATTGACTATAACACTTGTTTCCTTAAATTTAATAGACAAGAAAGCAAGCAACATATAGACTATTTGTATTACAATAAATCAATACACTGAAAGTAAAACCAGCCATTATGGTGGTAAAATGAGGATATGGCAAGCATTAATACTGGTATTGAATGGACCGACAGAACTTGGAATCCTACTACTGGCTGCAATAAAGTCAGTCCAGGTTGCACGCACTGTTATGCTGAAGCACTAACCAAGCGTTTTCCTCAGAATTTCAAGAATGGATTTGAATTGACGCTGCACGAAAATCGCTTAGAAGAACCTACCCATTGGCGCAAACCAAGTCGTATATTTGTCAACTCAATGAGCGATCTTTTTCATGAAGAAGTCCCTCTGGAATTTCTCAAAAAAGTTTTCGATGTGATGGGCAAAACACCTCAGCACATCTATCAAATTCTGACCAAAAGGCATCAGCGTTTAGTGGAGTTAGCACCTGAATTAGAGTGGCATAAAAATATTTGGATGGGTGTATCTGTCGAAAATCAAAATTACGTCGATCGTGTTGATTGCTTGCGACAAGTACCTGCAAATGTACGCTTTCTTTCATGCGAACCGCTTTTAGGTCCTTTAGAATTAAATTTGACAGATATTCACTGGGTAATTGTTGGGGGAGAGTCTGGTTTAAAACATCGTCCTATTAAAGAAGAATGGGTTAGGAGTATTCGGGAGCAATGTCAGAATGCTGAGGTGGCTTTTTTCTTTAAGCAGTGGGGTGGTAGAACTCCAAAAGCTGGTGGACGAAGTTTGGATGATAAAATCTGGGATGAAATGCCCGAAGCTTGGGAACAGCATAGAAAAAAATGGGAAAGATACTCTGTGGGAGGATTCCGTAGATCGAATAAAGCAGCTATGACTGCTTAGGTGGGAATGTAACTTCAACATCATCCCCAAATGTTTTTTTTCTACGTTTCACTGGATTAGCTGTGATTTTCCCCTCAGCCTCTAGTTTTAAGAGGATTTCCTTGTAGTTTTTCTTGATGTAGCGCTTGCCAATATGATGTTGGTTATAAACCTCTACCATAGTTAAAGTTTGACCTGCAAATTTATCTAATAACATATCTGCTAGGTCGTCAAGGGGTCGGGAATACTCGAAAAGTAAAGGTTGACATATAGTGGCAGGATCGTACTCAAAACAGGGTACACCTTGTTCTTTACTAGAGCTTTCTTTTGCCATAATCTCTTTCATAATCGAGTAACCACGGACATTCTTAGATACAAAAATAAGATGATGGCTAGTCCGCTTACCAGTAGCATGTTTGAAGCGAAATGGCAAAGGAAAAGTACCGCCTATTTCTTTAATAGATTGGCAGATAGCCTCTGTAATAGTTAACTCGCGTTCAGAAGGCTCCATGGGTTGGAGTTGTTCTCGCAGAGTATCAGCACTTTTTTCACCGAAAAGAGAATTCATGTGTTCCTTTACAGCCTTATTATTTAAACCCATATTAATTCGGTTATAGTTGAAGAAAAAGATGCAATCACATCCCCAATTCATTATCGATGAGCCGATGAGTCTGAGGGATAAGCCCTTGTAACCCCAAGGATCGATAAAAAAGAGTGTGGGAATAGAGCAACTTTCTCCAAACCTCTGTAATATTTTTTTTCCAACATCCATATTTAGAACTACTGGCTTGTTTGTTAATTGATCTATATCTGGAATCGAGTCTATGGCTTGTTGGAGAGACTGGGTATTATTTGAGTCTTTATCATTAAAGATGGTTATCAGCATCTGTCGCATATCTGGATCTGCGATCGCACGTTCTAAAATAAGTAATGGGGTAGACTTAGAACCGTCTTTATATCGACCTGGACCAGAAAACAAATCGACATAGGCAATTTTTTCTCCCCTTTTCTTTGCTTGGGGAATAATTACCTTTGCCCAAGCAAAGAAATATTTAGCAACTATTTCAGCTTTTACCAAAGATTGGTCTTTAGATTCATCGAAAAAAGAACTACCACTCATAATTGCTCCTAGATAGCTTAAATTTTGATTAAGCCAAGTTCGCCCTAGGCATCACTTGTATTTAGATTTTACCATTCCTCCGACAATTCCCCATACCCCCCACCCCCAGGAGTCTCAATTCCAAACACATCTCCCACATTCATTTCCACAACCGCCGTACTCCCCAATTTATCAATATTTCCATCCTTCCTTTCCACATAATTTTTCCCCACAACACCACATTCACCCCCCTGCAAACCAAAAGGTGAAATAACCCGATGTCCAGATAAAATTGCTGCTGTCATCGGTTCCAAAAACCGAATTCTCCGAATTACTCCATTCCCCCCACAATGATGTCCTTTACCCCCACTATCGGGGCGAATACTAAAGCTTTCTAACAAAACCGGAAAGCGCCATTCCAACACTTCGGGATCAGTTAAACGAGAATTTGTCATGTGGGTATGTACCGCATCCGTACCATCAAAATCTGCACCTGCACCGGAACCACCACAAATGGTTTCATAATATTGATACCTCTCATTACCAAATGTAAAATTATTCATGGTTCCCTGAGAAGCTGCCATCACTCCCAATGCCCCATATAAAGTATCAGTAATTGCTTGGGAAGTTTCCACATTTCCCGCTACTACAGCAGCGGGATAAATGGGATTTAACATACAACCTTCCGGAATAATAATATCGAGAGGTTTAAGACAACCTGCATTCAGAGGAATATCATCATCAACTAAGGTACGAAAAACATAAAGTACGGCGGCTTTACATACCGCTGATGGGGCATTAAAATTATTGGGTAATTGAGGAGAAGTGCCAGTAAAATCTATTTTGGCACGGCGATTATGCTTATCTATCGTAATTGCGACTTGAATTTTGCCACCCGTATCCAATTCATAACTAAAATTGCCATCTTTGAGGATACTAATCACTTGCCTGACTGACTCTTCCGCATTATCTTGGACATAACCCATATAAGCTTGGACAGTATCTAACCCATATTGCCCTACCATCCGCCGTAATTCTTCTACACCTTTTTTATTAGCCGCAATTTGTGCTTGTAAATCAGCAATATTTTGAGTAATATTCCGCACCGGATAAGTACCGGAAGTCAGAAGTTGAGTTAATTCAGTTTCTCTGAATTCCCCTCCTGCCACTAACTTAAAATTATCAATTAAAATCCCCTCTTCTTCCACATTAGTACTATCCGGTGGCATGGAACCCGGAGTAATACCACCAATATCAGCATGATGTCCCCGCGAAGCAACGTAGAAAATGGGGAGTGGGGAAGAATCAAGAAAACTTTGCGTACCTTTGCGCACCCCTTTGCGTTCCTTTGCGTTAAAATCAATATCCAATTCTGGTGTAGAGATAACTTCTGTTACTTCACTATCTTCCAGAAAAACCGGAGTAATTACAGTTATATCTGGTAAATGAGTACCCCCATTATAGGGATTATTAATAGCATAAACATCTCCCGGTTTAATATTATTCCCGCATTCTGTAATTAAACTACGGACACTTTCACTCATGGAACCTAAATGTACGGGAATATGAGGGGCATTTGCGACTAATTCTCCTTCTCCATCGAAAATAGCACAGGAGAAATCTAAACGTTCTTTGATATTTACTGAGTAACTGGTATTTTGTAATGTGGTTCCCATTTGTTCGGCAATGGAACGAAATAGGTTGTTGAATATTTCTAATATTACTGGATCTGGGGATTTTGGATTTATTGTATTTGCTGAATCTTTGAGTCGCAGCCGAGACGGCTGCGCTACGGATTTTAAGATTAAATGGTTTCTTTGGGTTAATTCTCCTTGCCATCCGGGTTCGATGATATTTGTTCCTGTGGCTTCGATAATTATTGCAGGTGCAGCAATATTATCTCCTGGTTGCAAGTTTTCTCGTTGAAATACTGGGGTTTCTTGCCATTTACCTCCCGTATACATCTGAACTTTTGCTACAGGTTGAGGTGGTTCATTTGAGTGGCGCTGAATTATCGGTTCTTCCGGTACATCCATCTGACTTATTACTTCTACGGAAATTGCTTCCACAATTAGCCCTTTCTCTGGAATAATAAACCCATACTGCTGTCGATGCGCCTCCTCAAAATCCTGACGCATCTGTACCACATTATTAAAATCGACAATTAAAGATGAGTCTGTCCCCTCATATTTTAAATATACCTTGCGAATAATTTCCAGCTTATCTATCTCCGTTAATTCTCGTCCATCTCCGGTAGTAATTTTGACCTCAGCCTCTCGTGCCAAATCTGCCAATATCTTCTGCAAACTGGACACTAACTCCTCCGTCAACCTTGCTTCCACCGCCTGTTCCCGCAATACCCGTACATCAGCCAAACCCATACCATAAGCTGATAATACTCCAGCATAAGGATGAATGAATACCTGCTTCATCCCCAGTGCATCTGCGATCGCACAAGCATGTTGTCCCCCCGCACCGCCAAAGCAACACAGTGTATATTCCGATACATCATAACCGCGTTGCAGGGAGATTTTTTTAATCGCATTCGCCATTTTATCAACTGCGATCGCTAAAAATCCAGCCGCTACCTTTTCTGGTGTTCTCCCATCGCCAATTTCTCTGGCTAATTCTGTAAATTTTTGCCGTACCACATCCCCATCTAATGGCAAATTCCCATTAATACCAAACACCTGGGGAAAGAATTCTGGATGCAATTTACCCACCATCACATTACTATCGGTTACTGTTAATAATCCGCCTCGACGATAACAAGCTGGGCCAGGATTTGCCCCCGCTGATTCTGGTCCAACTCGATAACGCGCACCATCAAAATCTACAATAGAACCTCCCCCAGCAGCGACGGTATGGATGGACATCATAGGAGTTCGTATTCGTACTCCTGCTACTTCTGTTTCAAAGGTTCGTTCGTATTCCCCATTATAATGAGCAACATCGGTAGAAGTGCCGCCCATATCGAAGGTAATAATGCGATTAAATCCTGCAATTAAACTGGTTTGTACTGCACCAACTATCCCTCCTGCTGGCCCAGATAAGATGCTATCTTTTCCTTGAAATTGTTTTGCGTCTGTTAATCCACCGTTGGATTGCATGAACATTAGATTGGTTGTTTGTTTTTGGTTGTTGGTTGTTTGTTCATTGGTTTTTGATAATTGACTGCTAACTCTATCTACATACCGCCGCAAAATGGGGGATAAATAGGCATCAACTACGGTGGTATCGCCCCGACTGACTAATTTCATTAAGGGGCTAACTTGGTGGGATACAGAAATTTGGGTGAAACCGATAGTTTGGGCTAGGTTTCCTATTTCTTTTTCGTGGGTGGGATAACGATAGCCGTGGATGAAAATAATGGCACAACTGCGAATACCAGTATCGTAAGCTGCTTGTAAATCTCGACGAGTATCTTCTATATTTAGAGGAATTAATTCTTCACCATGGGCACTGTAACGTTCTTCTACTTCAATTACCCGTTCGTAGAGCATTTCTGGTAATATAATATGACGGGCGAAGATGTTGGGGCGATTTTGATAGCCGATGCGGAGGGCATCTCGGAAACCTTTGGTAATCAATAAAACAGTGCGATCGCCTTTTCTTTCCAATAGTGCATTTGTTGCTACTGTGGTTCCCATTTTGACTACTTCAATCTGTTCAGAAGGAATGGGTAAATTAGCCGGAATTCCCATCAAATCTCGGATACCTTGAATGGGTGCATCGGTGTAGCGTTCAGGATTTTCTGAGAGTAGCTTATGAACGATTAATTGTCCATTGGGATGACGTGCTACAATGTCGGTGAAAGTACCACCACGATCGATCCAGAATTGCCAGCGTTGATGAGAATTAGTCATTTTTATCACTTCCCATTTTCTATATCTGTAGGGTGCGTTATGCGAAAGCTAACGCACCATTCCCAATATCTGTAGGGTGTATTACGAGCGACGAACCCTACTGCTCCAAATCATCTGGATTAATCCCCAATTCTCGCAATCGTGCTGCTAATTTTTCAGCTCTTTCTTGAGCTTCAATAGCGCGTTCTCGTTCTTCCGAAGCTCTTGACTCAGCTTCGATAGCGCGTTGTCGCTCTGACAAAGCTCTTGACTCAGCTTCGATAGCTCTTTCTCGATCAGCCCAGGCTCTTTCTTGAGCTTCCATGGCTCTTTCTTCAGCTTCCATAGCCCTTTCCTCAGCAGCTTGCACTTCCTCTACAGCTATCGGAATTAACTCTCCTTCAATTGTCAACCACCGCAACCACAATCGTTCAACTCCTTCATAATTTCCCTGCCACAATCCTAAACTTAATCCTAATTCCGGCATCAACAATCGATTGTTTGTTAAAGTTAGATTTTCGTAACGATTACCCGTCAAATGAAAGGCGTGAATCTCGTTAGTATAGCGACTAAAAATTACATAATAAGGAACTTGCAAAATCTCCTCATAAACCTGCCACTTAGGTGGTGGATTTCCGGCTTTGGGCACTGTGCGACCAAAATCTTCATCTTCCGTGCCAGGAGATAATAATTCTACTACTACAAAAGGACTCACTTTTTCCTGCCAAATCACATAACTCAAACGAGTATCGTGCCCTTCATACAAACGAGCAACTCCCACAACACCAAACCAATCTGGGCGCTTGTACCATTGGGGATGATTCACATCATAATAGAGATTCAAATCGCAAGCTTTAAATACTTGGTTGGGATTCCAGTTAATCGGTATAAAAGTCAATGCCAGTAGTATTGATTGCCATAAATGAAATTCGTCAGGCAAGCCAGGTTCCTCCGGATTTTCGCTGGGTAAATCGTACATTGTCGGCAATGTTTGCCGAGGAGAAATGGGTGATTCTGATTGGGTAATCATGGTAATTTAGGCGGGAAGTATTTTACATGAGAGATTAGCTTTTTTCCGAATTAGTCCAAATCATCTGGATTAATCCCTAATTCTCGCAATCGTGCTGCTAATTTTTCAGCTCTTTCTTGAGCTTCCATAGCTCTTTCTTGAGCTTCCATGGCTCTTTCTTGAGCTTCCATGGCTCTTTCTTCAGCTTCCATAGCCCTTTCCTCAGCAGCTTGCACTTCCTCTACAGCTATCGGAATTAACTCTCCTTCAATTGTCAACCACCGCAACCACAATCGTTCAACTCCTTCATAATTTCCCTGCCACAATCCTAAACTTAATCCTAATTCCGGCATCAACAATCGATTGTTTGTTAAAGTTAGATTTTCGTAACGATTACCCGTCAAATGAAAGGCGTGAATCTCGTTAGTATAGCGACTAAAAATTACATAATAAGGAACTTGCAAAATCTCCTCATAAACCTGCCACTTAGGTGGTGGATTTCCGGCTTTGGGCACTGTGCGACCAAAATCTTCATCTTCCGTGCCAGGAGATAATAATTCTACTACTACAAAAGGACTCACTTTTTCCTGCCAAATCACATAACTCAAACGAGTATCGTGCCCTTCATACAAACGAGCAACTCCCACAACACCAAACCAATCTGGGCGCTTGTACCATTGGGGATGATTCACATCATAATAGAGATTCAAATCGCAAGCTTTAAATACTTGGTTGGGATTCCAGTTAATCGGTATAAAAGTCAATGCCAGTAGTATTGATTGCCATAAATGAAATTCGTCAGGCAAGCCAGGTTCCTCCGGATTTTCGCTGGGTAAATCGTACATTGTCGGCAATGTTTGCCGAGGAGAAATGGGTGATTCTGATTGAGTAATCATGGTAATTCAGGCGGGAAGTATTTTACATGAGAGATTAGCTTTTTTCCTAATTAGTCCTGATTGAAGTGGGCAAGGATAATACCAGATGGATCAATAGATAGAAATATTATTATAAACTATATATACTTATAAACGATCGATCGCGCTTGCGAGTTGCTTTGGATGCCTTCCGCATTAACCTCAACTTTCATTCTTTTTGCCCGTCATCAGGGGCGATCGCAATCCCTGCCACCGTCTCAGTATAATTACTTGTGGGTGGATAGACGCAACTGCTACAATCCTAATCGTTGTCTGGTAAATCGTTGTCCGTTGGTGTGTCATATACAGCAATTTTTAGGTATGTGAGGTACAGAGAAACCCGGTTTCTGGGGTGTAGGTTTCTGGGGTGTACTTCATAAACCTGCAATCTCCTGTATCTCAATTCAGGGATAATTCTGATTACTATAGTCAAAGTGCAACTTCACCTGAACTCAAAAAGACAGATCCTTTTAAGCTCTAGCCCCCTACAAATAGTACTCAAGACCAAATTTGAAAAATTATGCCAAAAATTCGTTATTTCCTGGCTGTCAGTGTGGGAACCGCTATCGCACTACTCTATATCAAACCTAGTGTCTCACAAGATTTACCCTCACTTGCCCAACCAAATCCTCCTGGAAATACTCTTGTCCAGATCCCTATATCCCAATTAGAAACCGATGGCTCCCTGCCAGTGCCTAAGTTACCAACCCTAGCCAACCCGGAAACACCTACCCTAGAATTTATCAACCCGAACAATAATCCCGCACCGCCACCAGATTCAAGATCAAAAACACCCACCCCAGACTTATTTAACCCCAGCCCTAATCCCTTACTTTTTCCCACCCAAACAGAAGAAGTTCAGATTCAAAATACCCAGCCAATTACCCTAAAACAAGCGATAGAATTGGCAGGGCGTAATAATCAACAGTTACAAGCAGCACGGCTGACTTTAGAAAGAACCCAGTCAGCTCTCCAAGAAGCCTTAGCTGCTGAATTTCCCACAGTGAGTGCTATTTCCCAATTTAGCCGCAATGATTCTGCCCAAAGTGAACTATCCAATCAGCAAAGAACCTTCGGAAATACTGATGATAATACCTCAACTACCATTAATACTAGCCTCCAACTTAATTACAATGCCTATACCGCAGGAAGACGGCCAGCAGCTATCCGCGCTGCACAAGAACAAGTTCGGTTCCAACAACTAGAAGTAGAAAAAATATCGGAAGATTTACGACAAACTGTCACTCGTGCTTATTACGATCTGCAAGATGCAGATGCTCAAGTTGAAATTCGACAAGCAGCCGTGAACGATGCGGCTCGTAGTTTGCGAGATGCTCAATTATTAGAACAAGCAGGATTGGGGACAAAATTTGAGGTTTTGCAATCCCAGGTTGAGTTGTCTAATAATAATCAAGAGTTGACAAATGCGATCCGTCAGCAACGAATTAATCGACGGCAAATTGCCCAGTTATTGAGTTTGCCGCAGAAGTTAGAAATATCGGCAGCCGAGCCAATTCAAGTAGCAGGAGAATGGGAACTTTCTCTGGAAGATAGCATTATCCTAGCTCTGAGAAATCGAGCTGAATTGGAACAACAACTCGCACAGCGTACTATCAGCCAACAACAGCAACGAATTGCTCTAGCTGCGAATAAGCCACAGTTAAGTGTCTTTGCTAATTATGATATTTTGGGGCAGTTGGATGATAATGATGGTGTAGCCGATGGCTTATCTTTAGGAGCAAGATTTCAGTGGGATTTCTTCGATGGTGGGGCAGCAAAAGCGAGAGCAAAACAAGAAGTAACCAATATTGCGATCGCAGAAACCAATTTTGCTAATCAGCGAAACCAAGTACGCTTTCAGGTGGAACAAGCATTTTTCAACTTAAGGGCTAATAAGGAAAATATTCAAACGGCAAATTTGGCTCTTGAACAAGCTGAAGAAAGTTTACGATTGGCAAGGTTACGTTTTCAAGCTGGAGTTGGTACTCAAACCGATGTGATTAATCAGCAAACAGCGCTAACTCGTTCTCGAGTTAGCTTACTCACTGCTATTCTTAACTACAATCGGGCACTAGCAGATTTGCAAAGAGCCATTAGCAATCTGCCAGATAGCAAGCTTTTTGATTTGCCTTAAATGGGGAGTGGGGAGTGGGGAGTTAAAATTCTAATCCCCTGCTCCCCTAGCCCCTAGCCCCTCTCAAGGAATAATTTCCGTCACTACTCTACTACCAGCACCACTATTGACAACAATACTTTGATCCTGAAGTTTTCCCTTTGCAGTTGCCCCAGTCACATTTAAGGGAGGATTTAATTGTTTGTAAATCACATTACCCGATGCGTCGATATTTTGAGTAGGAATATCCCACCTCATTTGAGTGGCGTAGAGTTGAGATTGGTTGCGACTCCCAACACCTTGAACCCCGCCTGTTAAATTGGCGACTCGTCTTACCAAATCAACTCTACCCTGATTCCCGGTAATTACAACTTGCTCTTTTTGATGGATAATTTTTACAGGTTGATCTGAAAGTACGGTTTGACCTTTTACGTCCCAAATAGCTGAATTACTCGCAATTAATAGAGGAGGATCGATGGATGTTAGTTGAATATTTTGTTTAAGAATAGCTATTTTAGTTGTCAGATTATATTCAGAAAGATCTGACTCAACTCTGTCAGTCACAATCTTATCTTTATACCTTTCCATTTGCATCCGTTTATCTCCGATCAACTTCTTGTCTTTGATTTGCCAGATCAAATGTTCTGTTTTCATTTGCAAATCTGGATCTTTGGCAATTGCGGCCACTTTCCCCTGCAATTCAAGCTGCTCCTGCCTAGTAAAGTATCTTCCTTCGTTTCCTGTGGCTTGTAGTTGAGGATGGCTACCTTTCAAGTTATTGCGCACCCATAATAAATCTTGTTTGGGAAACCACTCCAACTCATCACCGTTTAATACTGCGCCATTGCGGGTGTCTGTGGCAATAATATGCCCTTTAAGCAATACTTTTTCCCCATCTTCATGAACTTCACCACTATCTGCTGACACGCGCAAGACTAATTTACCATCTTGGAATAAATCGCCAGTTGGTTGTTCAATATTAGCAATTTTTTTGTCTTTAATGTACGTTGCTTTTTTTGCCTTCACTTGCCATAAAGGACTGCCTTTTTCATCTGCCTGATTCAGGGTGACATTGTTAAAAACAAGACTCCCTTCAATTTCTGTTGCTGCCGTATCTTTTTGGATTTTTTTTTCGGTGCGGGTTGAAGATTGACAGGCAGATAATAAGGCTAATGTTAAGAAATAAACTATAAATCGTTTGAAGCTGAAAACCATTTTGTTGTTGGTTGTTGGTTTTTAGTTATTTGTTATTAGTTGCTGGTTTTTTCTTTTTCCTCAAACAATAAATACGATCGCTAGTGTCACCTGTTCTACAACAATTGACTTTGAGGCAATTATTCAGCCCCTTACCAACAAATAACCAATTATTAACAACCAACAACCAACAACAAATAACCAACAACCAACAACAAATAACCAATAACAAACAACCAATAACTAATTACTAATGACCAATTGACGGATCTCCATGCTCGTCCATCATACCAATGGATAAGGGGCTGGACAAAGGACGGTAGATGTAACCGTTGTTATTATTTGCGCCAATATGTGGGCGATGTGTCTTTTGGATAGTTTCTTGAATGGTTTCTAGATCGATATAGCGATCCGCAACATTAATTAAACTATCACTCGTCATCGAGCGCAAACTCACTACCTCAACTCGAACCCCACGATAACTAACCGCATCCACCGCATAAGCAAGATCCCCATCTCCACTAACGAGAACCGCTGTATCGTAGGAACCTACTAATGCCATCATATCTACAGCAATTTCCACGTCTAGATTAGCTTTTTTTGAGCCATCGGGAAGCTGTACCAAATCCTTAGCAATCACTCGGTATCCGTTACGGCGCATCCAGAGTAAAAAGCCCTGTTGCTTTTCATTTGTGCGATCAACCCCTGTGTAAAAGAACGATCGCAGCAATCTCGATCCTGCTGTTAAACGAACCAGCAGCTTGGTATAATCGATTTCAATTCCCAGTTGTAGGGCAGCATAAAACAGATTTGAACCATCGATAAAAATAGCGACTCTACCGCGATTTTCTAAAACTTGTTCTGGGGTAAAAATTGGATCTGAACTAAAGTTATTCAACATGATTGTTATTCCTCAATTTGTTATGTAAAAAATGTGCGGATGCCTCCTTTCACGATAATCTGGAGTTTTGGTCAGTCACTAGGTTAAGTTATTTATTAGGTGACGGAGCAAAATTACCGTTGTTCCAGTCTTGCAAAAACTGGTTTTGGTTGGCTTAATGATTGATTTGAACTTAAGATTCCCCAAACAGCATGATTGCTATAGCTCAGAGAATCTTGAATGGTGTTTTTTTCATTAAAGTCAATGGAAAAGCCTAGCTGTTGGTAAATATCGGTACTGATGCTGGGAATAATTGGAGCTAGTAGATAGGCTGCTAGTCTAACGGATTCCAAGACAGTGTACAACACATTTTCAACTTCTTGTTGTTTCCCTTCCTTGTACAAACGCCAAGGCGCTCGATCGGCAAGAAATTTGTTACTGGATCGAACCAAGGAAAAGATTTCTTTACAAGCTGCACTAAATGCTAGGGCTTCATAAGCTGATGCGACGCGGGAGCCTAATTCTAATCCGATTTCCTTGAGTGGATGATCGGCTGGAATATCATCATCTGTTATCTGGGGCACATTTCCTTGACAGTATTTGTGCGCCATGCCCAATGTTCGGTTGAGCAAGTTTCCCAAGTCGTTGGCTAAATCGGCATTCAAGATATCGATGAAACGAGTTTCATTAAAATCCCCATCCTTCCCAAATTCAATCTCTTTGAGAAAGTAGTAGCGAATTGCATCTGCACCGTACTGATTTACTAATTCGACCGGATCGATGGTATTGCCGAGGCTTTTCCCCATCTTCTGGCCATCCTTGGTAAGAAAGCCATGACCAAACACGCGACCTGGCATTGGTAGTTCTGCTGACATTAACATGGCTGGCCAATAAACCGTATGAAATCTCAGAATATCTTTACCAATCAGATGTAATTGAATCGGCCACCAGGTTTTTAGGGCATTATCCAGGGTTGGTTCGCTATCCGGCTCTAGCAGAGGGGTGACATAGCCGAGTAGGGCATCAAACCACACGTAAATGGTATGGTTTGGGTCAAGAGGAACAGGGAACCCCCAATCCATATTAACGCGAGAAATTGAGAAATCCTGAAGTCCCTGGCTGACAAAGTTTAAGACTTCATTACGACGGCTTTCCGGTTGGATAAAATCCGGTTGTTTTTGGTAAAGCGTTTCTAGCTGGGTTTGATACTTGGAGAGGCGGAAGAAGTAGTTTTGCTCATCCCGCCACTCGGCTTCCTTATTCGGGTGTAGGGGACAGCGATTTCCCTCTAAGAGATCCCGTTCCTCTTTAAACTCCTCGCAGGAAACACAATACCAGCCTTTTTGTTCGCCTAAGTAAATGTCGCCTTTCTCCCAAACCCGCCCAAAAAACTCCTTAACGATGGCTGCATGACGCTCCGATGTGGTGCGGCTGAAGCGATCGTATTGAATGTTAAGTTTTTGCCAGAGGGCATCGAATCCAGCCGCTACCTTGTCACAATGGACTTGCGGTTCTAGACCGTTCTCCATTGCTGTCCGCTGAATTTTTTGTCCGTGTTCGTCCGTTCCGGTAATAAACATGACCGATTTCCCCCGCAACCGTTCAAAACGCGCGATCGCATCGGCTGCCATTGTTGTATAGGCGCTGCCAATATGGGGTAAGCCGTTAACGTAATAGAGAGGTGTAGTAACTGTAAATTTTGTTGTACTTGTATTGCTATGACTCATCTTTTATGAAAAAACTGCCCTCCTCTAAATAATTGTTTCTTTTTATTGTATTGCTACGAGATGGTATTTTTCGCGTTTACTCTCCGAATATTTACTTATGCTTTTGAACAATAAGAGTATCAAATCATACTAATCCCCATCATCTTTACCGAAATTTACTGACAACTAATATAATTGACACTCCCCAGCCAACTTATAGATACATTTAACCTGGTAAATCCAGTTAACTCGGTGGATTGCGATCGTTGGGAACAAAGCTCCTACGGTAAATGAACTCATATTATCTCAGAGTCCAACATAAGTATTTCTACTTCAAGACATTTGTTAAAACGTAACATTATTGCAAGAATAGTTAATAAATCTTTACATAGTGAGTAAAGCTGCCAAGGCTAGGATGCCTCAGTCTATGAACCCCTTGAAGAACTGATTATCTCAATTCAGCGCTCATTTACCAATCGAGCATTCCTAACTAAGCGGAGATCGGAAATAATCCGTAGAATTTATGTGTTAATTTTTACTAATAATTGAGCCAGACTATGGGGATATAAAGTCTAAAATATTTACTGGATTAGTACTATATTTTTTAATTATGACTGAGGCTTAACGATCGAGCCTAAACCAAGAAAAAAAACTCAACGGATCAGTCTGAAACCAGAGTAACTGTAGATGTAGGTATATTTTGATACTTTACTAGTTAGGGTTCGCGCTTTATATTTTCTTAGTATTGATCTTAAGGTACTCAACCGACGGAGACGAATCAGGTTTTTCTAGACATAAGCGCTTCCTATCACAAATATTAAGAAATATGTGAGTAATGGATAGCATACCTAGGGGTTGATAATAGGGGAGAATTATTTCAAAGTCTCCAGTAACTATAGTTAATAATGAGTAGGCAAGAAGACGCACCGCTCAAAGAAAGCCTCTAGCCTTTGATTAACGAAAACGATCTGGATTTAACCGATGATGGGTACGGATTGGGTGGGAGTTATTTAGCTGAGTGGCAGTACCGCCATCTGCCGCATCTAAGAATGGTCTAAGATCGATGCCATCGGAATGGCTATTCTGATTTTTGCCAATGCCTAAAGCCGATAAACCTTCATTTAACACCTGATTGATTAAATCAGAATTCCTATCCCCATTGACGAATGTTGGGATAGGATCTGTAGATTGACCGCTATCGGCAACAGTCAAGTTTTCAAAGACGCGATCGCGCAACTCTGTCGGATCTTCTCCATCTGGTACGGTCAGGACAATGCGACAGTCTGACTCTTCTTCGGTGGTCACGCAGATGATATTGTAATTATTTTCTCTAGCTGTTTGCATTTCCACTAAGCCATCCGGTCTATAGAATTCCAAACGTCGGCTAATTTCATTACAGCGCCTTTCTGGAGTCCAGCCACCGCCCATCTCACTAGGCGTTGCCCAGGCATAAGCTTGACCAGGTTGACTTTCTGGATTGTACATGACAGTGTAATCACCATCGATGAACTGACAGGTAAATCGAGGTTCCTCTGATGAATTAGCGCGATCGTCCTGTTTTTGGGCTAAGGTGGTGTTGGCTGAATCTTGACCTTGAGCCGTTGTAGGTGATGTAGCCTTTTTCAAGGCAAAGGCGGGGTGACAGAAGAGAACAATTGCGATACTCGCTGACAAACTAAAGGTTTTAATTGGAACAAACTGCTGTTGGGTCATTGTA
>NZ_JAMZMM010000094.1:0-13037 GCF_024178385.1 Limnofasciculus baicalensis BBK-W-15
ATTAATGCAAAAAATATCAGCACTAGGATTAGATGTAGGAAGCAAGCGTATTGGTGTGGCAGGATGTGACGGAACAGGTCTAATTTCCACAGGATTATTTACAATTGAGCGAGCCTCCTTTGAGGAAGATGTGGCTCAACTGCGAGAATTAGTCGAACAACGAGAAGTCCAAATCCTAGTCGTCGGGTTACCTTACACCATGGACGGGACATTAGGCCATCAGGCGCGAAAAGTCCAGAAATTTGCTCGTCGGTTAGGATTTGCCTTACAGCTACCAGTAGAATATACTGATGAACGGCTGACATCGGTTGAAGCTGAAGAACTTATTAAGACAGAAAAGCGATCGCTCTCTGAGAATAAAGCCCTAATTGACCGTAAAGCTGCTGCTCTGATTCTCCAACAGTGGTTAGATGAGCGCCGCAGTCCCAAACAGCCTTTCAACCATCCGAGTGACAGTGATAGTATTATAGATTGCTAGTATATAAAAACCCGTCCATCCATGACTCTAACCCAAGAACGCAAACAAGAAATCCTTCAAGGCTATCAAGTCCACGAAACCGACACGGGTTCTGCGGATCTCCAAGTCGCCATGCTCACGGAACGGATTAATCGGTTAAGCCTGCACCTACAAGCCAACAAAAAGGATTATGCTTCCCGACGAGGATTACTAAAAATGATCGGACAGCGGAAGCGTTTGTTAAGCTATGTGCGGCAACAAAATGTAGAACGCTATCAATCTTTACTCCAACGCTTAAAGATTAGGGGATAAAGTAGCCCACACACCA
The DNA here is from genome assembly GCF_024178385.1 of Limnofasciculus baicalensis BBK-W-15. GTDB lineage: Bacteria > Cyanobacteriota > Cyanobacteriia > Cyanobacteriales > Coleofasciculaceae > Limnofasciculus > Limnofasciculus baicalensis. The sequence continues at coordinate 786 of NZ_JAMZMM010000094.1, forward strand.
TTTAAACCCATGTCTACTGAACCATCGCGAAACCCATTACCCTTTGAACCGCAAAAAAAGCGGAAAAAAATAGCCCAAACCCAACAAGAAACCGCACCAAACAAAACTGCCCCAAATAAAGATAAGCCTGCTACCGTCGCCAAAAAGAAGTCTACTACTGCTGTCAAAAAATCGACGACTAAAGAATCGATGCAGATTCCTGATGCAGTTAGCAATCGCATGATCCGTCGGATGGTAGTTTTGTGCGGTATTCCTACAGTATTGGGTATATCAATATTCGTTGTCAGCTATTTTTTATTCCACAACATGGGAATAAAATTACCTAATCCGGCAGTACTGTTCGCCAGTCTCGGCTGTTGGGGTTTAGGAGTATTGGGTTTAAGCTATGGTGTCCTCTCTGCGTCTTGGGAGGAAGATAATCCCGGCACAGTCTTGGGTTGGCAAGAGTTCAGAATAAATCTGGAACGGATGACATCCGCATGGCGTGCGGCAAGACAAGAGGCTAAACAAAAGAATTAGCTTGTTGGTTGTTGGTTGTTGGTTGTTGGTTGTTATTGGTTATTGGTTGTTAGTTGTTGGTTGTTAGTTGTTATTAGTTATTAGTTATTAGTTGTTATTTGTTAACTAGAGAGCCAAAAATAAAAAAACAAACAACAAATAACCAAAAACAAACAACAAATAACCAAAAAATTACTTTGGTAGGATATATAAAACATGATCGTAGTAATGAAAGTCGGGTCTCCAGAAGTAGAAATTAGTCGGGTAAGCGACGAACTTTCTGGATGGGGTTTATCTCCGGAGAAAATAGTAGGTAAGCATAAAGTGGTATTCGGTTTAGTCGGCGAAACTGTTTCTCTAGATCCATTACAAATTCAAGAAGTTAGTCCCTGGATTGAAGAAGTATTGCGGGTTGAAAAACCATTTAAACGGGCAAGCCGCGAATATCGTCAGGGGGAAGCTAGTGATGTGATAGTGCCAACTCCCAATGGAGATGTTCATTTTAGCGAACATCATCCTTTGGTGATTGTGGCAGGCCCCTGTTCAGTAGAAAATGAGGAAATGATAGTGGAAACGGCACGGCGGGTTAAGGCTGCCGGGGCACAATTTCTACGAGGAGGTGCTTATAAGCCTCGGACTTCGCCCTACGCCTTCCAAGGACATGGAGAAAGTGCATTAGGACTACTCGCGGCAGCGCGGGAAGCCACTGGATTGGGTATCATTACAGAAGTGATGGATACCGCAGATTTGGATAAGATTTCTGAAGTAGCCGATGTGGTGCAAATTGGTGCCCGCAACATGCAGAATTTCTCCCTCCTCAAAAAAGTAGGTGCGCAGAATAAAGCAGTGCTACTGAAGCGGGGGATGTCATCCACCATTGAAGAGTGGTTAATGGCAGCCGAATATATTCTCGCAGCAGGTAACCCGAATGTGATTCTGTGCGAGAGAGGTATCAGAACCTTCGATCGGCAATATGCTCGGAATACACTGGATTTGTCAGTATTGCCAGTTTTGCGATCGCTCACTCACCTACCAATCATGATAGACCCTAGTCACGGCACGGGTCGGGCGGAATATGTTCCGTCAATGGCAATGGCTGCGATCGCGGCGGGTACTGATTCCTTGATGATTGAAGTTCACCCCAATCCAGCGAAAGCCTTATCAGATGGACCTCAATCTTTGACACCGGAAAGGTTTGACCGTTTGGTGCAAGAAATGTCGGTAATTGGTAAAGCTGTTGGACGTTGGCCTCAACCTGCAATGGCTTTGGTTTAAAGTCTCTATCTGTAGGGTGCGTTATGCCAGAGCTAACGCACCCTTACCAGCACCATAAGCAATAACTGCTTTGGTGGGCACTCCCCACTAACGTAATCATCAGCTTTTTAACTTCTAAGGGGGAGTGCCCACCCTACATTAAACGATTTATTGACTGCGATGGCTTTGGTTTAAAGCTTGTCAGGTATTATACCAAATAAAGGTTAAAAAACCCGGTTTCTTTGAGTTTTGTTAAAGATTTATCGATCTAGACAATTACAGAAACCGGGTTTTTATGATTACTTCACTTCACTGGCAGGAAACTGAGCTACTTTACCCATCTTGACAGCAACAACTACATCATAAGTGGAACAGTAAGAGAAGGTAACATTATTAGCTTTGTTGTATAGATTTACCACCATCCCCGCACCACCAGGTTGAACAGCAAGTGGTTCTAAATCACCAAAGAAGAAGCGACGGAGTTGATCTCCACTGCCAATCTGACCTTTATTTTTGATAATCATATCAATTTTTTCTTGGGCTGAAGGTCCAGACTCTTCAGCTTGGGCAGGAGCAACCCCAAACACGGAAGGATTAATCGCTTTAAAGGATAAATCTGCCGCAGTCACTAATCCAACCATTGCCATACCTGTAAGGAGAGAAGCTAATTTCATGGGTTACTCCTAATTAAATTTTGAGTATTGAGAGGATGTTTACTGAGTAAACCTTAATCGGCTCACTAAATAAAGTATCTCAGTCAGTACTGAAACCCTTGTGAAAAAGAACTACGACTTACCTGAAGTTATCCTGATAATTATCTCAGCTCAAACTTATTATTTTCTCAGATTGCTTCTGTACGGGAATAAATTGATAGGATTATATATAGCCCATCTCAATCTGACATCCGCTAAGTATAAATGCAACAGGACTTAGGCAAAGCCTCCAACTCTAGGGTGCGTTATCCTTTGCCAACAAACCATCCACACGATGAGTAGCGTCGCCACCTAAGTCATGTGCAAGTTATAGCAACCGCCACAGCGGTGAGGAAATTCTCAGCTAGAAAATTTTAACAAGGGGCTGAGAGCCAATTCTCCTAAGCGCCTTGGCGACTGCTATATTTCAATAATTTAAAGGATAAACTGCTATGGTAACCCATTCTCAATCCAAACTCAATCAAACCCTTTATGAGGAAGATTTTTATTTGTGGATAAATAAAACGACGCAATTGATTAAAGAGAATCGCTTTGAAGAAGTGGATTGGGAGAATTTAATTGAAGAAATAGAAAGCATGGGTAGAAGTGAAAGGAAAGAGCTTAAAAACCGCTTAATTGTTTTGATCGAGCATCTGCTCAAGCTGATGTATTGGGAAGAAGAAAAAGCGTATAATGCCAGAGGTTGGCGCAAGACAATTGTTGAGCAGAGAAGGCAGATCAGCTTCTCTATTGAAGATAGTCCAAGCCTCAGATCCCTGTTAGGAGAGATTTTCCTGGATTGCTACCACATAGCCAGAGAGGACATGTTGCGGAAATATCAATTATCCTCAGATATTTTTCCGATCGATCCGCCTTTTACGATTAAAGATGTTGTTAATCCTGAGTATCTACCTGACTGAATATCTAATCGCTGGTAACACTTGTCGATGAGCTAATTTTCTCTCATACCAACCCAGGCACTTTGCGATAGATATCCTCAATCGAACCACGATAATTCACACTCCGAAACTCCACCTCATTGCCCACTTCATATATTTGTTCCTTCCAAACCCCCGACTCCTCACGACGATAACATTCAATTTTCTTCTGGTTTTGGTGAATGAGAATATACTCTTGTAAAGTAGGGCAGGTTTGATAATCAATAAATTTATCACCTCGATCAAAAGCTTCCGTCGATTTCGATAAAACCTCAATTACAAGGATGGGATAAAGAATAAAATCGTCGGTATTATTAATCTCCCTTTCATCACAGACAACCGCAATATCTGGATAATAATAACAATTCGCTTCAGTCAATCTCACCTTAATATCTGAAGTTAGAACAAGACAGGGGCTATTTGCAAGATGAATATTTAACAAGGTTGCTAAATTTGTCCCCAAAACGATATGAGGCTTCTTCGCCCCTACCATTGCATAAACTTCTCCCCGTCTATATTCATGCTTGATTGGGCTGACTCTCTCCCCTTCTAGATAGATTTCTGGAGATATATAAAAAAATTGCCGATTTGTTACCATAATTGATGCGATAGCTCTCGCCCTTTCCTAAGTACCCATCTGGATTAATTATACTTTAACGCACCTTACCCATAGATACTCCCCTCGCCTTGCAGGAGAGGGGTTGGGGGAGAGGTTGGGTAATGGGAAGGGTGCGTTAGCTTTCGCATAACGCACCCTACTGGCGCGTCAAGCTTAAAATGGTGCATTAGGTTGAGGCTATGTTGGCTTGACGTATCTTACCCAACCTACATCTATTGCATCATTTTAGCCTTGACACGCCACTACAGATAGATACTCAACTCCTGCAAACAGCCAAATGACTGAACAATTATCCAGAAGGATGAAAAAATAATGTTAAGCAAAGAAACCACTTACTCTCAAGCGAGGATGAATTTAGCGAGTATCTTGGATGAGGTGTGTGATGAGCATCAAATTATCGTAATCAAGCGTCGTAATCAGAAAAATGTGGCGTTAATTGCTGAAGATGAGCTTTCGATTTTATTAGAGTCTGTTTATTTATTGCGATCCCCAGAAAATGCAAAACGCTTATTTCGGTCTTTAGAATGGGCCCAGACAGAAGATCAAACTCCTCAAACATTAGCTGAATTGAAAGAGGAGTTAGGAATTGAGTCCTAAAAGAAAAAATAAGCCAGAGCAAGCTGAAAACGATCCTATTCATGGTTATTTTCCAGTTTTTAGTCCTGATTTTAAAGAAGATTTAGCTTGGTGGTATCGTAACGAACCGAAAAAAGGCAATAAAATCTTAGACTTAGTGGCAGATATCTTGGATGGAGATCCGTTTACAGGATTAGGGAAGCCCGAACCTCTTAAGTATATTGCTGTGGATACTTGGTCGCGACGGATTGACTTAGAACATCGTTTGGTTTATAAAGTAACAGGAAATAAGGTTTATTTTTTACAAGCTCGTTATCATTATCAATCAAGCTAAACTGGTTCTTGCGTTTCTTTTGGTACGATCGTACTCACCGGGTATTACAATATCTATAATTTATGACCCATGTTAGCAGAAAAAATGGTGAATCTAAAATCTTGATAAAAACCCCCCTCAATTCACTTAATTAAGGGGAATTCGTGGTATTTACAAGAGGCAAATTATCCTACTTTTGTAGTTTCTTTTTCTGTGGATTTAGATGGTTTTAATTTACGATTGAGGGTTGAAGCTGCTCCTAGAGTGCCAAGGGCGAGGACGCTGAGGGTGGAGGTTGGTTCGGGTACATGTTTTGTTTGCAAATTTTTTATAGAAAACATTACACCTCCTCCACCAGGAACACCAGCGTCTTGGGTATAAGTTCCTTTGTTAGCCATAAAGTTTATATCCCCCGCCTTTATTCCCAAATCTGGGGTGACAAAATCAAAGCTTTTAATCTGCCATTTTTCTCCAAAAACTGGGTTAGCAATATTAAACTTTCTTGAAAATATCTGATTATTTACTGGAAATTGAAAAGTTATCATCCCTTGAGTAAAAGGCTCTTTGTCCAGCATGAAATTAGCTGTTCCAGCAAATAAATTTGCTGGAGGTAATGTTTGCCAATCAAAAGAACCCATCAATATCGTTGCAGCCTGTGCAGGTTTTTGCACAACTGCTGCTGTTATTATTGACGTTAGCCCTAGTACACTACTTAATAACAAACTTTTCATTTTTTAAATCTCCTAAAGGCTTGACGCGATCGCAGAAACGATCGAGGTAGATATTTTAGCTTTTCTTGTATTGGCAATCCCCAGTTATCTCACTTAGTAGGTTCTGCGTAGTTGGGGAATGCGAGGCGATCGTAGATCGCAATTCCCAATATCTTGGATTAAGCGAATCTACAATTAAGCTTATACAATTAAAACCTTCCACGCCAGCCCCAAAAAAGCCATATAAAGTCATATAAGTTAGGATTAAGAAATATGAAGCGAATCCCCAAATAATATAAAGACCGATTAAGTCGCACTAGGTCATATAATGTAATATAACAGCCAATGAATCCCTACCTCAGACTTAGCTTATGAACCCATCAGACGTTCAATCGCTGGTATCAACAGTAGATGAGCTAATCTTCTCTCACACTGGAGAACATTTAGACGATCTTCAGCAAGCTATCCTAGAGGGAGCCTTCGATCATCAGAAATATGCGGAAATCGCTAAAAAAAATCATCGTTCCGAGAAGTATATCAAGGATTTAGCGGCTAAGTTATGGCAAACCATATCAGCGGCATTGGGAGAAGAAGTCAGTAAATCTAATATTAAATCAGCTTTGCAAAGGTATTGTTTTAATTTGTATAATAATAATGTGGTAAATGGCGTACAAATTAATAGAGGTAATATTTGCAACAAGTTACCAGAGAATGAATTAAAAGAGTCCGAAGTTTATCAACAAGTTAAATTAGAAGCTGTTACCGAACTTGTTAAAGAAGGATTGAGTGTTGAACAAATTGCTAGAGTGTTAAAACTTTCATTAGAAGTTGTACAACATGAAATTCAGAAATCTGGCACAGGCGTTGCCAATAACCTAGAATAAAATCAACACGCCTAAAGTGCCAACATTATGCAAATCATCCTACCACCAGAAGCATGACTCTGAGCTAATTTTCTCTCATACCAACCCAGGCACTTTGCGATAGATATTATCAATCGAACCGCGATAATTCACACTCCGAAACTCCACCTCATTGCCCACTTCATATATTTGTTCCTTCCAAACCCCCGACTCCTCACGACGATAACATTCAATTTTCTTCTGGTTTTGGTGAATGAGAATATACTCTTGTAAAGTAGGGCAGGTTTGATAATCAATAAATTTATCACCTCGATCAAAAGCTTCCGTCGATTTCGATAAAACCTCAATTACAAGGATGGGATAAAGAATAAAATCGTCGGTATTATTAATCTCCCTTTCATCACAGACAACCGCAATATCTGGATAATAATAACAATTCGCTTCAGTCAATCTCACCTTAATATCTGAAGTTAGAACAAGACAGGGGCTATTTGCAAGATGAATATTTAACAAGGTTGCTAAATTTGTCCCCAAAACGATATGAGGCTTCTTCGCCCCTACCATTGCATAAACTTCTCCCCGTCTATATTCATGCTTGATTGGGCTGACTCTCTCCCCTTCTAGATAGATTTCTGGAGATATATAAAAAAATTGCCGATTTGTTACCATAATTGATGCGATAGCTCTCGCCCTTTCCTAAGTACCCATCTGGATTAATTATACTTTAACGCACCTTACCCATAGATACTCCCCTCGCCTTGCAGGAGAGGGGTTGGGGGAGAGGTTGAGAATGGTGCGTTAACAGAGAATTGCTCCCCTCGCCTTGCAGGAGAGGGGTTGGGGGAGAGGTTGCTTACTTCGTTTCCGAGAATTCAGCATCAATCACATCATCGCCACCAGGAGTGCTAGAAGTGGAAGCACCACCGCCAGGAGGCGTACCAGCACCAGGGGCTGCACCATCTGGAGTTGCACCAGCTTGTTGATAGAGATTAGCGCTGATACCGTAGAGGGCTTGTTGCAATTCAGGAGTCAGAGTTTTGATTTTCTCATCATCTTCTTTTTGGACTGCTTCTCGCAAATCTTTGATTAATCCTTCTACTTTTGTTTTATCAGCAGCGGGGACTTTATCACCGAGTTCATTAATTTGCTTTTCTGCTTGGTAGGTGAGAGAGTCGGCTTGATTTTTGCGATCGATTTTATCACGACGCTCTTTATCAGCAGAGGCATTAGATTCGGCTTCCTTAACCATCCGCTCGACTTCGTTTTGAGGTAGGGTAGAAGCACCAGTAATGCTGATGGATTGCTCTTTCCCAGTACCTTTATCCTTCGCCATGACGTTGAGAATACCGTTAGCATCGATATCAAAAGTCACTTCAATTTGAGGAACGCCACGAGGTGCAGGAGGAATACCATCTAAGCGGAAAGTTCCCAAACTCTTATTATCGTTAGACATTTCCCGTTCCCCTTGGAGAACGTGAATTTCTACATTAGTTTGTCCATCTACTGCGGTAGAGAATGTTTCCGATTTCTTGGTAGGAATAGTGGTGTTGCGGGGGATAATTTTGGTCATGACACCGCCCAATGTTTCCACACCCAAAGATAGGGGAGTAACATCAAGAAGGAGGATATCTTTGACTTCACCAGAGAGAACACCTGCTTGAATTGCTGCACCCACGGCGACAACTTCATCGGGGTTAACGCTTTGGTTAGGATCTTTTCCTAATACCCGTTTGACTATTTCTTGAACGGCAGGAATCCGAGTGGAACCTCCTACTAATACCACTTCATCTATGGCACTCTTGTCAATTTTGGCATCGCGGACAGCATTCTCAACAGGTATGCGACAACGATCGATTAAATCGGCACATATTTCTTCAAATTTACCCCTGGTTAAGGTAGTATCCAGGTGTTTTGGACCATCCTGGGTAGCGGTGATGAAGGGGAGGTTAATTTCCGCTTGGGTAACGCTAGAAAGTTCAATTTTGGCTTTTTCTGCTGCTTCGGTTAAGCGTTGCAATGCTTGCTTGTCTTTGCGCAGATCGATTCCTTCAGATCTTTGGAATTCTGCGGCTAAGAAATCAACAATTTTTTTATCGAAATCGTCACCGCCAAGGTGGGTATCGCCGGAAGTTGCTAATACTTCAAATACGCCATCACCTACTTCTAGGATGGATACGTCGAATGTACCACCACCTAAGTCAAATACGATAATAGTTTCGTTGCTTTTCTTATCTAAACCATAAGCCAGAGACGCGGCAGTGGGTTCGTTGATAATCCGTAATACTTCGACACCCGCAATTTTACCAGCATCTTTGGTGGCTTGGCGCTGAGAGTCGTTGAAGTAGGCGGGAACGGTAATTACAGCTTGGGTTACGGTTTCGCCAAGGTATTTACTGGCATCTTCTACTAGCTTACGGAGGACTTGGGCAGAAATTTCTTCGGGGGCGAATTGCTTGGTTTGGTTTGAACAGTCAATTTTGACATTTTCGCCCACTTTCATGACTTTGTAAGCTACTTCGGTGGCTTCATGGGTGATTTCGTTATATTTGCGCCCGATGAAGCGTTTGACGGAGTAGAAGGTGTTTTCGGGGTTCATTACCGCCTGACGTTTGGCGATTTGTCCCACGAGGCGATCGCCATTTTTGGCGTAAGCTACTACGGAGGGGGTGGTGCGAAATCCTTCGGCGTTAGCGATAACGGTGGGTTTGCCGCCTTCCATAACGGCTACACAGGAGTTTGTCGTACCTAAGTCAATTCCAACAACTTTTGCCATAATAGTGTCCCAGGATTGTTTAACTAAAAATAGGGGTTGATAAAGGGGCTTCCAGATTTCACCGCCAGGGTGAATCCTCAGCTTGAGGGAGTTTCTTTTGCCATTGGCTTGGCTATCAATCTATATACTGAACGCCGTTGGGCGATCTCATGAAGGGGGGTTTCCCGTACCTGAGATAGGGCGGTTGTGCTGCTAATTGCGCTCGGTTACTCCTTTTTATGGGTGTGATGGGCAATTGCTGTGGACTTTAGATATCCCATTCCGCTGGCTAGCAGTGGGAGTCTCCTTCCTCTGGGCACAACGCTCTGGCGTTTACTCTGTCTAATGTACGAAAATATGCGGCTTTCAGGATTGGTGCGAACCGTAATAGAGTAGGTGTATTTGCCGTCTTTTTCTTGGTTATTGGTTGTTCGTGATTGGTGATTGGTTATTGGATTCTTCTCTTTCATCTATTAAGTATGGGGTTGTTTCTGGTTGGTGTTTATCTTCTTCCATGAGTAAATCCCAGAGGAGAATGCCCAGGCTGATTCCTATTTCGAGGTTGGGGTTGAAGAATCCCACTATGATTGGGAGGATGAATTCGATGATTATCCAGATTCTTTTTTTCTGCTGGTGAGATTTTTTGTTTACTAGCATTTTGCTTAATTTATTTATCAGAATTAAGATGGATAAGTTCTATTGTGCTGATGGTAAAAATTACTGAAAACGGATTTAGTATTTTGGTAAATAGATGATTGATGACTTGATGCTCTGCTTTTTGAATGAGTCGGGTATCTGAATATGAGTAAATTATTATAAATAACAGTAAATGTCGATGAGTTGTGGGAAATAGTAGGAAATAGTTGTTGGGTGTTTTGGGATGGTTTGCTAGGGACAAAGATGAAATATTTTGCTAGTTTAATAGATGAAGACGGTTTCAACCACATCTACACAAATAAAATCCGCCTGTGCGGGTTTCTCTCAAACAATAGTGTGGCTGGTGCGTTAGCTTTCGCATAACGCACCCTACGGATTCTGTTTGCGCGGGTTTTTCTCAAATTAGTATGAGGCAACACCATGAATTTAGAGGCTGAATTTCTGACTGATATTACTCGTCGTTGTTTCCCTAGTGAATTGACGGATAAATATCTCAGAGAAAGAATATTCTTTCCCCTTCGCTTTACCCGTCGGGAGTCTCAACCTGGACATCCGGAAATTGCTAAGAAAATGAGTGAAATGGCGGAGTTGAAGGGTGTTGATTGTAAAAACTCAATTAATACTACTGTCAAGACAGCAATTCGCAAGTTAGTGGATACTTTTGGTGAGGAAATGGCGGGGGATGGGGTGAATACTGCGCCGTTGATTCAGGGAGAAAGGGGGAAACATGGGGCTTGGCAGGAGGCTTATCGTTGGTTGTGGGATTATCAGTTTCCTCGCTGGAAATTGGATTGGTTTTGGCGAGAATTGGTAAAACAAGCAATGTCGCCTGCGGGTTGGATTCGATTTACTCCGGCTGGTAAGTGCAAAGGATTAGTTGTTCCACCAGGGAAGCAGCGAGAACAACCTGCGATTGGGTTAAATATTCCTTCGGCAATGTTTATTGATTTAGCGGAAAATCGAGGAAATTTGTTATTATTGAATCGGGGATTAGGGACTCGGTATGTGATTTGTCCTTCCACTGCTTTTGCTCCGAAAAATCGCCTGATGGGAGAGACGATACTGATACCTGATTCAGGGGCTATGTGTGAGGAAATGATCTTTGATAGTCTGGGGCAGGAGGAGTTTTTGGGTATTGTGGTGGATTGGGATTGGGATTTTGATTGGTTACAATTAAATGAGGAGCAACCTGTACCGATTTGGGATGGGGAAAGGTTGGAGGATTTGTGGGTTAAGTTGGAAAAACAGGGGAGTTGGTGCGGGTTTTATCAGTGTTGTGAAGTGGTGGAGGTTCCTAAAATATAAATCTATATGCAGAATTTATGTATCCGATTCCCATAATTTTTGTAGGGGTGAAGCATTCGGGGGATAAGTTATGTCATTCACCCGAATATTTATATCCGATGCTTCACCCTGCCTCAACAACAGCAAGGCGATAAGTTATGGCATTTACCCGATATATCAGGGTGAAGCATTTGCGTATAAATGTTATCGCTTATCTGATATACAATGGCGCATACAAATATTGTCACTTACCCGATATATCAGGGCGAAGCATTTGCGTATAAATCTGATCCCTTACCCAATAAACTATGGCGCAAATGCTGGGCTAACGCCCCGCTTCGCTAACGCCCCTACAGAAAATTTGGATATAAAATAGAAATATCTGGAGCAAATGAAGATGGATGAACAACGAATACAAGCTTATCTTACCCTCATTAACACCCTCCTAAATTGCCCCAACGGAGAGGAAGTACAGTTACTACAAGCTAACTCAGAATTGGTGGATGAAGGGTTAGTGCAGGTAATGGTGGGAGTGGCACAACAGATGGCAGAGGCGGGAAATGAAAATACGGCGAATTGGTTACTACAGTTTGCCAGTCAATTAGCAGAGTGGTTGGGAATTTCCTCAACCTCACCGACACGCGAAGACTATCTCAACTTCTTACTATATATATTGCAAGCAGTCGCAACTGACAATAGCCCTCAGTCAGTCTACCCCCTCCTGCGACAGAATCTGGATAAGCTGAATCAAAATTTAGTCCAGATATTGGAAATTTGGGTAAGGGAAAAGTTTGGTGAGGTTACACCAGAAGAAGCGGCATATATTGCTAGGGTTATTGGAAATTTCAGTAATTTGATGCAAGAGTTTCCTTTGGGGGATATCGCCAGTAATAAGGAAATTGCCATTGCAGGTTATGAAGCTGTTGCGACTATCTATACCGAATCAGATTTTCCCCAAGCTTGGGCAACGATTCAAAATAATCTGGCTAGTGCCTACAATAATAGAATAGCAGGGGATAAGAAAGAGAATCTGGAAATGGCGATCGCACATTATCATAACGCATTGCGTATCCGTACCGAATCAGATTTCCCCCAA
>NZ_JAMZMM010000094.1:13137-18162 GCF_024178385.1 Limnofasciculus baicalensis BBK-W-15
GATCGCATATTATCATAACGCTTTGCGTATCCGTACCGAATCAGATTTCCCCCAAGATTGGGCACAGACTCAAAATAATCTGGCTAATGCCTACAATAATAGAATAGCAGGGGATAAGAGAGAGAATCTGGAAAATGCGATCGCATATTATCATAAGGCTTTGCGTATCTATACCGAATCAGATTTCCCCCAAGATTGGGCAACGACTCAAAATAATCTGGCTAATGCCTACTTATATAGAATAGCAGGGGATAAGAGAGAGAATCTGGAAATGGCGATCGCATATTATCATAACGCTTTGCGTATCCGTACCGAATCAGATTTCCCCCAAGATTGGGCACAGACTCAAAATAATCTGGCTAATGCCTACAATAATAGAATAGCAGGGGATAAGAGAGAGAATCTGGAAAATGCGATCGCACTTTATCATAACGCTTTGCGTATCTATACTCCCGCAAATTTCCCGATTGATTGCTTTAAGAGTAGTTTCTACTTAGGCAAACTCGGCTGGGATAATGGCAATTGGGAATTGGCTATCGAAGGTTACGAGATTGCTATCAAGGCAGTGGAGCAAAGCCGTAACTGGGTGATTGATGAACAACGGAGAGAGGAGATTCTCAAAGAATCTATTATAGTCTACGAAAGGATTATCCAAGCTTACCTGAATATCGGAGAAGTGGGGAAAGCTTTGGCATATACGGAACGTTTCCGTTGCCGAGGTTTGGCGGATTTAATGGCAAGTTCCCTATTTAACCAAGGGGGAGAAATCGATCCCAAAGTCCAACCTTTATTAATTGATTATGAGGATTTGCAAAAGCGGATTAATACTCTACGTTTTGGCTCTCAAACTGAGGCAAATCTTGTCTTAGCCGGGAGTCGCCAGTTGCGGGATGGGGAGGAGTTGGAGAAATATAAAGAGGAAATTGCTAATTTAACTGCACAGAAACAGGAAGTATGGAAAGCATTACGGAAATTAGATCCGGTTTTGGCTGGACAAATTGAGGTGGAATATCTGAGTTTAGAGCAGATGTGGGGGTTAGTTGAAAATAAGACTACTGCTTTGCTGAGTTTCTATACTACTAGAGAAGATACTCATATTTTCATCCTCCGCAATCAGGAGTCGGGGTTATCGGAGAAACTCCCTCAAGTTTATACTTGTCAGGGGCAGGGGTGGGAAGTATTGCAAAAATGGATATTTGAGAATTGGTTTAAACCTTATATTGGGGATAATGGCAAATGGCTGGAGAAGATGGGAGATTTTCTGGCGGAAGTTGCCCAGCGTTTGGAGTTGAATCGGTTAATTTCTCAGCATCTTATGGGGATTGAGGAGTTGATTATTGTGCCTCATTTGTATTTGCATCAAATGCCGTTTGCTGCTTTGCCTGTTGGGGGGGTAGTTTGGCAGCGGATGGGGTAACGGATGTAACGGATGGGGTGTCGGCAGCGGATGGGGTAACGGATGTAACGGACGGGGTGTCGGTGGTGAGGATGGAAATAGGGAATTCTATTTCCCCCACTCCCCAAGAAAAAGGGGATAATCGGGGGTTGGTGATTGGGAAGAAATCTTCGCCTCCAGTTAAGGTAAAGCCAACTACTTATTTAGGTGATAAATTCCGGATTCGTCTGATTCCTAGTTGCCAAATTCTCTACTATTGTCAGCAACGTGAGTCAATTGAAGTGCAACCGATGATGGGTATTGTGGAAGATGCGACGGAAGATTTAATTTTCACCCGCTACGAATGCGAAACTATCGCTAAATCTTATAAAGTTGCTCCCGAAATGCGATTGCAAGGGCGGCAGGCTACGGTTAATAATTACAAAACTTTAGCTAAACAAGTGCAAATCCTTCATTCGAGTCATCATGCTAAGTCTAATCCGATGAAACCGCTAGAATCTGTATTAAGATTGGGTGATGGTGTTCTAACTTTAGGGCAACTTCTCAGCCCAGGTTGGCGAATGCCGAATTTATTGGATGTCTTTGCTTGCTGCTGCGAAGTGAATTTTAACTTTAACGAAATTACCGATGATTTGTTAAGTTTAGCCACAGGTTTTCTCTGTGCTGGAGCCAGGAATGTTGTCTCTACTCAGTGGTCAGTAGATGACTTGGCAAGCGCTCTGTTAGCGATTTTTTATTATCATTTTCGTCGCGCTGGGATGAGCCGTTCTCAAGCTTTACAGGAGTCGCAATTTAAACTGCGCAATTTAACTGGGGAAGAGTTTGTCAGGGATTATCAGGGTGAGATGGCAGAGCATTTACAATATCAATATGATATGGCGATTTCTGCTTGTGATGAGGCGAAGTTAAGTGGAGATGAGGAGGAGTTTGAGAAATGGCAGGATTTAGGGGATAAGATTCAATTGCGGCTGCGGGATTTGAAGTCTTTTGGTGAGAAGGATTTGCCGTTTATTCATCCGTTTTATTGGGGTGGTTTTGTGTCTCATGGATTGGCTTAGGAAGTGGGGATTGGGGGGATAGATGGCAATTTCCATAACCACAACTTTTGTAGGGGTGTTAGCGAGAGCTAACGCCCCTACATATATTAATGTAATGGGAATATTTCTGTAGATTGAATCATCGCCGATATTCGTCCCCGCAATCGCCGATTAGTTGATATAAGTCTCGCGATTTAAGGGATACTGCTTTAATGCGATCGCAATCCTCTCCAGTTAAGCTAAAATCAAATACCTTCCCATTATCCTGTAAGTGTTCCGATACTCCTAGCCTTGCACCAATAATGACACCGCCAACAGCAGGTTGCTCTAATATATATCTGGTGGCGATATTAGAGATACTTACACTATGTTTAGTGGCAATTTCCTGAAGTATTGCCAGTAATTCTTGAAATAAACTCCAACCTCCCCAGGCATCGATCATATTTTTATATTTTCGCAAACTGGCGGTAGCAAATTCCCCGCTACGGGGTTCTGTTTTGCCCAAATATTTCTCTGAAAGTAAGCCGCCACAAAGAGTGCCGTAAGTAAATAGTTTAATATCGTGTTCAGTACAAAATTTTACCATATTTACTTCGGGACGGCGGTCAACTAGAGAATATTGTACCTGATTGGAGACAATTTTAATCCCGGCATCGATAATGATTTTCAGATGTTCCGTATCAAAGTTGGTTAATGCCAGATGCTTAATTTTACCTTCCTGTTGCAGATCTGTCATATACTTGAGAGCATCTAGATAATTTGGATCTCGATATTCCCACCAGTGGAATTGCATTAAATCCAGGCTATCTACTCCCATCCGTTTGCGGGAAATATCTATGTTATGTTCAACTATTTCCTTTGTCATTTTACCAGGTCTGGGAACCCATTTGGTAAAAGCTTGTAAGTTGGCTAAAGCTTCTTCCCCTCGCTGAAGTATTAGTTGACGGCGAAATTCGCCAATAAAGTCTTCCGCTGGGCCATAATGATCTGCTAAATCCCAAGTTGTGAAACCTTCATCCAGATAATTGAACATGGTTTGGATGGCTCGTTTGGGTTCAATCCTCCCGTGTGCCCCAGATACTTGCCACATCCCGTTTAGGAGGCGACAGATGTTTAAATCTGAGGTAAATTGCAGTCGGCTTGATGGGGGTAGATTCATTGTCAAATTCAAGTATTGTTAGTGGGTTTGGTTTGTTAATTATAACAAAAGTTTACAAAATAGAATATTTCTTGACTAACAGCTATGACTTCCGGGTGGGCTGTCCCCACTATAACTCGAAAAGCTTATTCTTACGTTGGTGAAGACAGCCTCCCTACATCTTGCTCATTTTTTTGAATTTATTTAACAAAAAATTTTTATCCAGATCGGGTAATTGTGTTAGATAATAGAGATATGATGAATGCCTGATTTAAGATCTGAGATTTAGGATTGGTACGATCGATCCCAAATCTTAAATCGATTCAGCCCACAATTATTACTGGAAATACCCAATGTTTGCGATTGAATTAACCATCAGAAACTCTAACACAATTCCCATGGTACAGCGTAAAGTAGAAGAGGATGCAAACGATTTATACGAAAAAATTTTGGCAGCCATCAATTCAGAAAAAAACCAAATTCTGAAACTAACTTGCGAACGCTATCCCAAGATGAAGATAGCTGTCTGGAGTAGAGATATTGCCGCCGTACAGTTATCTGAGATTTAGTGATTTTTGGTTATTGGTTGTTTGTTATTGGTTGTTTGTTATTGGTTGCTTACTCTCTTAATCATCTGAAAGAATACTGAATTATTTAACCACAAAGACACGAAGGAAGATAAAATAAAACTATTGCTATAATAGAAAAACGGTACAAACAATAGAGGTGGCAAAATGAACTTTATCAATCCTAAAACAGATTTTGCCTTTAAAAGAATCTTTGGCTCAGAGCAAAACAAAGACATCCTTATCAGTTTTCTCAATGGTATCCTCTATGAAGGAAAATCTACGATTAAAAACTTAGAAATCCTCAATCCTTATCAAGCCCCCAAAATTAGAGGGGTTAAAGACACATACTTAGATGTGAAAGCGGTTCTCGATAACGAGCAAACCGTCATTATTGAGATGCAGGTATTAAATGTAGAAGGCTTTGAAAAGCGGATTCTCTATAATGAAGTGGCAAATATAGCAACATTGAACCGAGAAGAATTAGAAGAATTGGAACAGCGGGAAATGTATCTTATAGATCAACGAAATGCCATTAAAAGAGCAGATAAACAAGGTGAGGAGCGCGGATTGCGACAAAAATCTCTAGAAATTGCAGCGAAACTTCTAGATATATTAGATGAAGCAAGTATCAGTCAGATCACGGGATTAAGCTTGGAGGAAGTGCAAAGGTTGAAGGAGGAAAGATAGTAGATTTTGACATATTTTTATACCACTGTTTGCAGTACTAAAAAGTTTAAATTGCTAAAAAGCTTGGGTGCGAATCGGATTATTGATTATAGCGATGCCTCTGACGGGCGTTAGCGCAGCGTCTCGAAGAGAAGCCATCGCCCTTCGCTCAGAAGTAGAGGGGGCTAGTGCCACTCCCCCACTCCCGATTCCCCACTC
>NZ_JAMZMM010000517.1:0-3131 GCF_024178385.1 Limnofasciculus baicalensis BBK-W-15
GCGGAAAGGTTAAGATTGTTGGGGATAAATCCGGATGATTTGTCATAATGGGCTTTGGTATTCTCCACTCCCCATTCACCAAGTAATTCGTGAAGGTTGAGGAGTATTATTTTGGGTTTTGGTGATAGCGGAAAAATTGAGGATTGCGGTGACAATTACAGTAACTATAATTCCTAAACTAACTAAAATAATCCATAATCTTAATTTAGATTTAGCCTTGGGCTGGGGAAAAGAAGGAGTGGTTGGAGATGGAGTTGTGGCTAGAGTGAATGAATTTAGAGATTGTAATACTTCTGCGGCTGATTGGTAGCGATATGGGAAATGATGGCGAATCATTTTATCGAGAATATCGCCTAATTCTGGACTGACAGATAGGGTATCGCGCCAGCTAATTTCTAGTGTATCAGGATTTATGGGTAGTTGATTCGGTTGGATTCCGGTTAGGGCTTCAATTGCTACTATTCCTACTGCGTAGATATCGCTACAGTGTTGAGGTTGTCCTCTCAATTGTTCGCTGGGTATGTATCCAGGAGTACCAATGGGAATAGTATAGTTGATTTTGCTGGTAATTTGTTTGACTGCGCCGAAGTCGATGAGGATAATTTTGTTATCTGCTCTGCGGCGAATTAAGTTGGCGGGTTTGATGTCGCGGTGAATGACGTTTTTTTGGTGAACAAACTCTAATACTGTGAAGATTTCTTGCAATATTTTAATAACTTGGGGTTCATTTAAGGGTTTGCCTGGTTTGATTTCTTTGGTTAAATCATGCCCTTCGATATATTCTTGCACGAGATAAAATTCCTGATTTTCCTCGAAGTGGGCGAAGAGTTGGGGAATTTGGTTGTGAGTGCCTAATTTGTAGAGGGTTTGGGCTTCGGTGTTGAATAGGCGTTGGGCATTTTCTAAGTCAGATGGGTTGATAAATTGGGGTTTAAGTTTCTTGACGACACGGTAAGGATTATCGGGTAAATGGATATCTTGGGCTATATAGGTTTCGCCAAATCCACCTTTACCTAATAACTCAATGATTTGATAGTGTCCGCCGATAGTCTGTCCTATTATTGTATTCATGGGATATGATGGATATAAAAGAAAAAATCGCCCTAGCAATATATATTAGGATATGTCTTTTCATCCTCTGTATCGGTTGACCGCTCAGGTTTTCACCACAACCTTACTGCTATCTACAATAGCCTGTTCTGCCCAGACTGGTTCTATTCCTAGTGTAAAGGATGGAGTGGCACAAGCTGAGGAACCGACTATTTTTAATTGCGTAGTGCAAAAGGGAGATTGGGTAACAGTCGCCAAACGGGGAAATGCGGTTTCTGAGCAACCTCTCATGACTTGGGCGACTAGAGAGTTTGGGGATGAGTATAGCCCGAAACAACGCTGCGAAATTGTCTCTCAGAAACTCACCGATGCGGTGGGGAAGAATGGCGGTACGTTAAAGAGTTTAGAGTTAACGACGGGTAAGTTGGATAATGGGTATACGGTGGTTTGTGTGGTGAGGAAAGGGGAAGATACGTGTAATCAGGATAATTTATTGTTTACTTTAAATAAAAATAATGCCAAAAACCCTAAAATGGTATTGGCGAAAATAGCTAATTTTGCTGATGGAAAAACCCAAGAGAATAATATTGATGAAAGTAGTTCACTTCCTGAATTTGTTTCTTTGCAATCTTTGGTAAATCGCGTGTTGCCGGAGGGAAATGGATTTTAACTCATAACTTGCACCAGTTTCAACAAGTCGAAAAACCTAACCTCCCAGCCCCCTTAAGAGAAAGGGAAGGGGTGGCAAATGCGTAAGTCTGTCCTCGTCTAGAATAACTAGTTAAACCATTATGAGATTTATTAGTCCAAAAACCGATTTTGCCTTCAAGAAAATATTCGGTTCCACCGATAGCAAAGACATCCTCATCAGTTTCTTAAATGCTATCCTCTATCCGGAAGAATCTGCCATAGAAGACTTAGAGATTATTGATCCCTATTCTCCTGGCAATATTGCCATATTAAAAGATAGCTTCTTGGATGTAAAAGCCAGAATCAAAGGAAATACCATTGTCATTATTGAGATGCAGGTTCTCAATGTCATGGCTTTTGATAAGCGGGTAGTTTACAATGCGGCGAAAGCTTTTACTACTCAACTCAAATCGGGACAAGGATACTCTAAGTTAAATCCGGTGATTGCTTTGACAATTACAGATTTTACTATGTTTCCCAAGTTTGATGATGTAATTTCGCGGTTTAGTTTTGTGGATATGGAACATTCCTTTGCTTATCCCGACAAAACTATAGATTTAGTTTTCGTGGAATTGCCTAAATTCACTAAAGAGTTAGAGGAGATAGAAAGTTTAACTGATAAGTGGCTTTATTTTATGAAGCAGGCTAACTCTTTAGAAACCATCCCAGAAAAGATGGGAGAAGTTTCCGCAATTCAGAAAGCATTTACTATCGCTAATGTGATTAATTTGACTTTGGAAGAGTTTGAGGATTTGGATAAAAGGCAGATGTTTATTGAGGATCAACAGGGGGCTATTCTTAAAGGGAGAGAGGAAGGAAGAGAGGAAGGAAGACAAGAAGGACAAGCGCAACTAATTATACGTGTATTAGAGCGCCGCTGGGGAGAAATTGCTCCGGATATGAAAACTCGCATTCTGCAATTATCTAGTAATCAATTAGAAAATTTGGGTGAGGCGGTGTTAGATTTTAGTAATCTGGAAGATTTAATTGGTTGGTTGGTTGGTGGAGGTGAGTTATAAATTTATGTATTATGTAGCATTAGGGTGGGCAATCTTCTAAAATTTTGCACCAATGGCGACAACCTGACAGAGAATAAATTCTCTGTCTGATAGCTTAAGTCCATTAAAATGGACTAAGAATATCTTCCAGTCGGTTTTAACTGAGATCTTGCACCAGTTTCAATCACCTCTAATTGCAATAACCCGACAGAGAATTTATTCTCTGTCTCATAGCTTAAGTCCATTAAAATGGACTAAAAATATCTTCCAGTCGGTTTTAACTGAGATTTTGCACCAGTTTCAATCACCTCTAATTGCAATAACCCGACAGAGAATTAATTCTCTGTCTCATAGCTTAAGTCCATTAAAATGGACTAAAAATATCTTCCAGTC
>NZ_JAMZMM010000517.1:3231-3302 GCF_024178385.1 Limnofasciculus baicalensis BBK-W-15
GGTTTTAACCGACTTGAGCTGTTAGACAGTGGTTTTAACCACTGTCGGGTTATCGCCACTGCCCAAAGATA
>NZ_JAMZMM010000518.1 GCF_024178385.1 Limnofasciculus baicalensis BBK-W-15
CCACTCCCCCTCGCTCATTTTTTCAACAATAGGTAATACAATTCCCCATTTGCTTTAATAATTCCCGCACGCTCTCCTGCTACCTCACCTGTACCCATAAAAATATCAACTCTACCTGGACCTTTAATCGCACTACCAGTATCTTGATCTAAAACATAGCGACTTACTAACTGAGATTCTTGCTTACCGTTAGCATTAGGAAAAGGAATTGGCGCTTTAATTAATGCTAAAGCTCCAGGAGGCATCAGGGATTTATCAGTAGCAATCGAGCGCTCTGCTGTCACAGGTACTCCAATACTACCCATCGCAGGTGCGCCGTTAGTTTCCTGAAAGAAAATAAAGCTTTCATTCCGCTGCAAATACTTATTCATTTCCTCTGGAAATTCACGGAAATAATCGATTAATACTGGCATTGTCAATTGTTCTGCGGTAAACTTACCATCATCAATTAACGCTCGCCCTACACTACCATAAGGGAGATCTGTCTTCCCCGCAAAGCCCACTGTCATAACGGTTCCATCTGTTAGCTGAAGTTGGGCTGAACCCTGGATATGAACCAAAAACGCCTCGAAGCGATCGCTGAACCAGACAAATTCTAACCCTTGTAATGGGCTATTTTTTCCTAAACCATCTTCACCTTCTAATTCAACACGAGTAAAATTAGGTTTCTGCCATTGGTTTAAGTTGGGAGGTATTCGATAAAGGGGATAGCGATATTCCGCAGAAGGTGTGCGACTAGCAACATAAATAGGCTCAAAGTAGCCAGTGAATAAAACAGATCCTCGATTATTTCTACCAATGGATTTATAAAAGACAAACTCCCGATTAACAGCGGCTTGTAATTCTGTAGCAGAATTGGATGTCACCACAAGTTGGCGGAATCTCACCAAAGAGCGACGGACTCGATTTAGAGTTATTCCTGGTACTGGATACTGTTGATAAGCTTGGACAGCCTTGGAGGTGCGAAGATACCTCAAACTATAATCTATTGAGGTCAAAAGTGCCTGTTTGTCTCCCTGTTTTCCTGGACGATCCCATAATTGTTCATCAATACCTAATGAGTCTAAAGTAACTTGTTCGGTATCTGGATTTATGGGTTTCAGAGGTAAATTTTGTTCAGGATTAGGATTGACTGGTTGTTGTGCTACAGCGATTTGTTCGCTATCTGATTTGACAGATTGCGGCGTTTTATTGACAAATGTCCAATTATTAGGTGCGAAAATTAGCCATCCTAAACTTAGGGAAAGCCAAGTTATTAATTTTCTCATAGTTACCAATATTTGTTGGTTATTGGTTATTGGTTGTTGGTTGTTGGTTGTTGGTTGTTGGTTATTGGTGAAACTACTAATAACTGTAACAGGCGAGATGCCTGTTCTACAACAAGGAGGAACAATTGGCTCTAAGCCCCTTGCCAACAACAAATAACAACTAACCAACAACTAACAACTAACAACTATTATCGTTCGACGCTGCCCCCGAATATAGGTTCCACTCGGATTGCCACAACACTAGAAGGACGTACTACCATATACTCTTGCTGCATATTTTTAATCGGTACGCTAATAAAGTCATTAGAAGTGGCTTTTGGCATGAGTTCACCGCTATACCATTTCTGAAACTCTTGAATAGTCACAAAACGGACTTCCTCTCGGTGACCGCCTGACAATAGAATGTAGACTGCATACTCATCTGGAGTTCTGGGCATTGTAACTTAATCCTCAATCAATTCCAATTATTTTGACACTCCCCGGTCTAAAGACACGGGGATTCTGCGGACAGAGTAGACTGAGGTAGCGTCCACAGCCTAATTCTCGCTACGGTTGTCAAACACCGTCTACCCAGTCGGTCCAGGTCAATGCCTAGCTTTCTGGCTACTTTGCTCATTATATTTGCAGCAGCGTTTAAGTCTGCATTCACTAGTGAGCCGTTTTTGCTTTTGTATAACCCGCGCTTGGTTCTCCTACCAGATGCTTTCCACCCATCTGGCTTTGGGCTTCGCCCCGCTTCGCTAACGCCATATTTGGGTAGGGAGTCACCATCTAAGTAGCTGGCTTTACTTGTGTAAGACTCTTCAGTAATTACAAGTTTGATACCATGTAAATCACACAATTGCTCAATCCTGTTTTTGAGCTTGCCTAGTGGCATCTGCACAAATTTTTGATTGTTCAATTTGCCCATGTTGGCATTGCACTTAAAGCCTTCATTCCAGCCCAATACGATTGTCCCAATTCTATGTTTGAGGCAGTGGTTAACAATAATTTTTGCTGCTTTGTTGATACCATCTCTCATTCTGTGGTTACGCTTCCGAGTCACACGGTCAAGCCATGCGTCCCAATACCCTTGAGGTTTTTTCTCTTTCCTAGTTGCTACTTGTTTGTTCCAGTACTGATTGAAAGCTTTCATCCCACGAGCATCAATCAAAAAAGAGTTACCCAATGTGTCAACACAAGCCGCTAAGTTATCAGCAGTGCCAAGGTCAATCGCTAATGCTTGGTTATCAAATTCTCGACAAGTTTGTTCTTGAGTGAGAGTGTAGGAAGCTTCAAGATAGAATGAACCATTTTTAGGTAGTATTGTCCATTCTTTTACCTTGGTTATATCCAGATTGGTTGGGATTGGTAATCTAAAACTATCAAGACCAAACCAACGCTTAACTGTTAGACCAAGAGAGAACTGAAGCTGTTTATCAACTATTTTGGGCTTTTGACCTCCTGAGTTAGGGTAAGCAATTTTGAACAGCTTTGACCCTTTTAAATATCCGGGTATTTTTGGCTTGTTTGGCAACTGTCCTTTAAACCAGAGCTGCTGTAGTCCTTTGTAAGACTTAAATGCTTCAGCAACACTTAATAGTGTCTGTTGTCCAGGTGTTGATGGTAGGGATTGAGCAACCTGACTCTTTCCTACTGTTGGCTCGTAAATCAAGTCAAACTTTCCAGTCAGTAATTTCCCTGTCTTAAAAAATGTTTGACGTGCAAAATACACACTAATGTTGTAGAGTTTGCCTGATTGTTCGCACAAATACTGAAGGATGGCTTTCGTCCCTTTGTCAGGATGGAGCAATATTTGCTGAACACCTATCTGTTTATTGGCTCTAGCCATTTTCGACCTTAGTGACTATTGTTGATTTTTCTATTGTAATCTACAAGAAAAACAACGGTCACCCCAGAGGTGAAAAAATGCGAAAAAACTCATACGAGTATAGGCATTATAACCATGCTATTGGGTTATGCGTTGTTCATTTTGTCTGGATACCCAAGCGACGCAAAAAGTACTTGTCGGCACTCCCC
>NZ_JAMZMM010000095.1:0-16172 GCF_024178385.1 Limnofasciculus baicalensis BBK-W-15
CCTTGTGGCAAACGTAATGAGCCTGGGAACCTGTGAAAACAGGATATTAAGGTTGAAAAACCTTAAGAATCCCCGTCTCTTTAGAGCAGGGAGTGTCAATTTCTTATTTCAGCTAATGTGGCGATAATATTCATGTCAGCAAATCCATGTTGATGTAGAATATCAATGAGCTGATGGGTAAGAACACCTTTGGAGAGGTTATCGGCTAGCCAGACTTGCCAAGCTTCTGGAAGTAGTGCTGTATTTCGCTGATTTGAGCTTTCTAATTTGATGTCAAAAATTGCTTCTAGTAAGACACTATCAATTTGTTGATTATCAATTAGATATTTGACAATTGCATGATTTGAATCTTTGTAGGGGTGAAGAGTGCAGTTGGATAAAGCATTCATTCGATTAGCGTGAAAATCATCCAAATTTACCTCGCCGAGAGTGTCTCCGTCTGATTTTTGCCCATAGAAAATTTGGATGTCAGGAGAGTACTCAGATTTTTGGCAAAGCTCGAGCAAATCGAAGTAACATACATCGGGAAGATTAGCTTCTAAACTTTCCATTACCGATAACCAGCGCCTATCCCCAATTTCTCGCGCCTTATTAGAGTCTAAAAATGATAAAGTACCAAACGCAATAATTTTATCGGCACCAATAAGTTGACCAAACATAATTGCAGCATAAGCACCCATTGATTGTCCAATCGTAATAACTTGGCTGGGCGATATTTGTTTAATTAGTTCCTTTAAGCTCTCAGCAACTTCATCAACATTAGAACCTAATCCAGGAATACCTTGATGATACCATAAGTTAGAGACATCCCGTACTAAAATCCGATTGATGAGCTTATTGGCAAGATTAGCAAGCTTTTTCGTTCTACCATAAAAGTCAAATTTTGCAGGAGTATCCCAAGAAACAAATCCAAAGGAAATAATCAATACCTCATCCTTGTATATTTCGTCAACTAGATAAGCAGCATCAGTTGTCTCTACAATCTCATTAGTGAGAGGCTTACTCGTAATTTTAGCCTCTTCATTAACGGTTTTTATGGAGATATTTTTCTCCTGGCTAGATGTGGATTTTTGGTTGGGAGATGATTTAATATTGGGATTTTGATACTTATAATCGTTGGGGAAAATGAAGTTAATGAAAGAAAGAGCAATAGTGACATCTAATCCCTTCACTTGATGCCACCAACCCACTGGCACAAAAATAACTTCCCCAGGCTCTAAAACCGTTTCAATGACTCGAACATCCTTAAAAAGAGGATATTTCTCATCATCGGGATTTTCTAAGTCAATCTCGCTGAATACACCAATATTATTGTAGACAAGAGGTGTATAGGCAGGAGAAATCAATCGCCACCGTTTGCGTCCATAAATATGAGCCATGAAGATATTCATGGTATCATGATGGAGAGGAGTAATTGTACCTGCTGGACCAAACCAGAAAAAGACTCTTTGTTTACTTTTTAAGGGATCGATAAATTCGGGAAACATCTGAATGTCATTGAGCAAGCCTTTGAAGTCTTCCCGGTCTAAGTTACCATTATTCGCTACCATATAGTAGTCATTAGTATCGCCACCGTTGACCACCATATCAACATATTCCCTTAGCTCGATAGTCTTTTTATGTGTTTCAGTATTGATTTCATAATTCGGATCTGAGTTACGGTTAGTTTGGACTTGAACTAAACAATTGCCATAGTTTTCTTTGATAAATTCTGGACACCAAGAAGACATGGCTTGCCAATCTCCCATCATGTCGGTGATGATAAGGGGAGTATTGGTAGAGTAATATTTTTCTAAAAATTCTTCTCTGTCAATGCGACTGCGGCGTTCTATTGTGCCAAGTTTGGGCGAAAGTTCAGCAAGTTTTCGGTTGACTTCTAGGATTGATTCTAGCTTTTTTAACTGTTGGTAGTAATTACTTTCCGATTGAAATGATGAATCTGAGTCAATTTTATTAATAGCTTGAATAGCAATCTGTCTATCAATGCCATTTTTGACCATTACCTCAATCAAAGTAGGATCGGGGACTTTGATTAATTTATTTTCTATAATCCATTTTTGCCAACCTTCAGAAAGTGCTGTTTCCATTTTTGCTGTCGTTACCTTCGTTGATTTAGTCTTTTGGTCATCTATTCAAGATAATCAATGAGTCAGATGACTGTCAACTAAAAACACCCTACTTCATAGAATCTTTAAAAGTTTGTTGGATAAATCTTTTGCATAGACTCGATTGTCTCTGCAAAGACAACAATCAGCTCGCAGCCTAATCGTGACTGAAAGATGATATGCTAAAACTAGTGCCAGATTTTAAGGAATTAACGATGACAGGTGAATCTTATATTTTTATAGCGGGTGCAAGTCGGGGAGTTGGTAGAGAAATTGCTAAATGTCTGATACAGCAAAACCAGAAGGTGACAGCCTTACTGCGTGGGGAAGCATCTCGCCCAGAATTAGAGGCAATGGGTGTTAAAGTGGTAATGGGAGATGCTCTCGATTCGGCGGCGGTTGAACAAGCAATCTTGACAAATGAACCAATTCAAGCTGTAATTAGCACAATTGGCGGTTTGCCTAAAGATGGTCAGCGTGCAGATTATTTAGGAAATAAGCATCTAATTGATGCCGCAGTTAAGGCTAAGGTTGACAAGTTTATCCTAATTTCTTCTATTGGTAGCGGCGAAAGTGCTGTTGCACTACCTCCACAAGCAATGGAAACCTTAAGATCTGTATTGATCGAAAAAGAGCAAGCTGAAAAATATTTAATGGCAAGTGGACTCAATTATATCATAATTCGACCCGGTGGCTTAAAGTCAGAACCTGCAACTGGTAATGGTTTTATTACAGAAAATTATAAAGTAGCGGGGACTATTCATCGCGCTGATGTGGCTGATTTGACATGTAAGTGTTTGTTTTCTGATCCTGCTAATAATAAAATATTCTCAGCTATTGATCGGATGCAAATGTATGGTGATGCGGAGGTTGAGGAATTTAGTTTGTAGTAGTTTTGAGGCGATTAGATATAGATCGCCTTGAACATAGAGATGCTGGACTATAACTAATAAGGAGGTTTATTAAATCAACTAAATTTTTAATATTTCATCACACTCATTTCCTGCCGCTTAAAAAGCCAATTTTTGAAACAAGTCAGCCACAGGAAGACTAAAACTAGGGACAATATCTTCGCCATCTAAAGAATCGGTAGACTTAAGCAAGCGATCTGGTTCCTGTGATGAGCGATACACCAACACATAATGTTCTTTTGGATTAACCACCCAAACTAAACGCGATCCATTCTCAAAATATTCCACAAGTTTATTATAGATTTCTTCAACCGTATTACTAGGAGAAAGTATTTCTACAGCAAGATCCGGCGCACCTTCTAGGAAGCCATCAGGAAGCTCTTCTAAGCCTTGCAAACGTTCTTTAGCAACAAAGGAAACGTCAGGAGATCTTTTATTCCCCGATTTCATCTTGAAGGCAGTGCTGGAGTCAAACATTGCACCTAGCTTTTGCTGTAGGACATATCCACCAAGACAAATCATCAAGATACTACAAACATAACCATGTTTTGCACCAGAATTACCCATATCAATTAGTTCTCCATTTACAATTTCGTAGCGGTGTCCATCTTCGTTGAGTGCCATGAATTCGGCATCAGTCCAGATTTTTTTCTCTGGCGGGTTTTCAATCGGGTTTTCAGTCAGGTTTTCAGTCAGGTTTTCGGTTGGGTTTTCGATGAGAGTATACATGGGTTTCTCCGAGACTGATATTTCTATGGTAATCGAGGTATGGCAGCAGAAAGGATCGATTATCCTATTCCATCTTATTTTAATTTGAGGTAAATGGTTTTAGCCAGTTGTGGGAAATTGCCCAATCGAGGGTGAAACGAGCGATCGCAAAATATATAATACTTTCAATAACCAATATCCCTAATAACCAGAAGCCATCGGTAAAATTCTGCTCTCTCTCAATTAGTGCTAATCCTCGCACTAATCCAAAGGCTAATACTGCACCAGATTTCAGGTGGGGGTTATCATCGTCTCGAATAATGTAGCGGTAGGTGACACCGAAGAGGAAACCGCAGAGAAATGCGATCGCTACCTTGACGAATAGATTAATGTTAATCCCGATCTGAAAGTCTCTCAATAAGTCAACTTGTGCTGCGAGGAGGAAATCGTTACCTAGCGCGATCGCGCCATTGGCACTGGCAAAGGCGATCGCGATGTAAACTAAGGTGACAGACAAGGCTGACAGAATGCCTGCTTTGAGGGATTCAATCCGCTCAGTCATACTGGTGCGATTCGAGAAGTTCATAACTCAGAAGGCAGTTGCAGCAATTAATTGCTGCCATGATAATATTAAAAAGTCTTAAGAATCCCTGTGTCTTTAGACTGGGGAGTGTCAATTGTAACGGTTAACTAGCGAAATGGATATTCTGACATTGGGTTGGGTTTCGGTATTAGTTTTGTTCACCTGGTCAATTTCCATGGTGATTTGGGGGCGTAACGGGTTTTAGGGCACTGTGGAAACTTCTTTTGTTACGGTTTTGTTTTTCGCCGCCATCGCCTTATTAGTCTTGGTGACTGGTGGTGTCGCCTATTTGACAGCAGCCGAGTGGCGGGATCGCCGTCGCCGAGAGCGGGATAAAAAAATTTAAAAGCCTGGGCTATGTCTTCCTTTAGTTAGGGGGTGTCTGGGATTTTGACTTTCTCTATTTATCTCTCATAATCTCTGTAGGGGTGCGGTTTCTTCCGTACCCTGATAACTTGCACCATTGTCAACTGGCGGTTGAAACCGCGTCTACACAGACGAAAACCGCCTTCGCGGGTTAGTCAATAACCGCCTTTTAGTCTGCGAAGGCAGACTTTGTTTATCTAGCCGCGAATTCCATTCGCCCAGGCTTGTTGAAAGGCTTGCCAGTTATCAGTGCCCCTAAAATCTTTTATAAGAAGTATTTCACACTTCATCCTTCATCCTTCATTGCATATCCTCTCCCTACTCAGAGTTAAGTAATCTATAAGGAAGTCAATAGAGATTCCCGATAATTCCTAAACCCTATAGATTGATATTGAGGATATGTAAATTATGAGCCGCATTAAACGCAGACAGTTTATTCAGTTTGCCGGAGGGGTTTTGGCAACGGTTGGGTTGAATCAGATTAACCCTTGGCAGGAAAAAAATATTATTGCCAGTGCTAGTGAAAATACTCCTCGCAAACTAGCATTACTAGTGGGAATTAATCGGTATTCAGAGAGCGATAGCGAAGCGCTGCTGCAAGCAGATCGCGCGATTCAGCTACAGGGAGCTGTTACAGATGTGGAATTGCAAAAACAGTTACTTATTTATCGCTTTGGGTTTCAGCCAAAGGATATTGTAATTTTAACAGATGATCGAGCTACTCGTCAAGGGATTATCAACGGATTTGAAGATCATCTAATTCGCCAAGCACAACCCAATGATGTAGTAGTATTTCATTTTTCTGGACAGGGCGATCGTATTTTAGATCCTGATGGCGGTGTACCTGATAGTTTCAGTAAGAGTCTAGTACCTTTTGATAGTTCCCCAAACGCTGATGGTTCGGTTTCAGATATTACTCAATCCACACTTTGGCTGCTAATGGCAGGAATAAATACGGAAAAAGTTACTATTGTGCTAGATACTTCTTTTTCTGGACGGAATAGTCGAGGTGGATTGGGTATTATTTCTAATAATACTTCTGGCAAATATCAGGTAAGTAGAGATGAAAAGGTATATCAGGAGAAATGGTTAACGCGGTTAGGATTATCGCGAACTGAGTTTATTCGACAACAGAATATCGGGATTCCCAAAGGGATTATGATATCAGGAGGAGATCGAGTAGTAACTGACATATTATCTGGGGATGTTTACGCAGGGGCTTTTACTTATTGGATGACGCAGTATTTGTGGCAAGAGATAGGGAATGAACGGGTTGAGAGTGCAGTTATTAATATGACTCGCGGACTTAAACGATGGTCGAGTCAAGTTCCGGAATTAACAGTTAAACCTAATAGTGGAAATGAAAATCAACCGACTTATTTTATTGTACCCCAAACACCACCTGCTGAGGCTGTTATTACTAAAGTTACGGGTAGTTTGGTAGCATTATGGCTGGGTGGGATTAATCCGGAAACTTTACCTGCTTTTGAGCGGGGTGCAATTTTGACAATTGTAGATAATGAGGGGAATAAGGAAGGCTTGGTAGAGTTAGTATCTCGTCAAGGTTTGGTGGGACAAGGTAAAGTTATAGAAGGGTTATCTAATGGAGTTAAATCTGGAGTTTTATTACAAGAAAGAATACGGGGAATTCCGGATAATTTGACTTTGCGGCTTGGTATCGATCCTTCTCTGGAAAGAGATAAGGTTGCAATAATAGCAGCGTTACAAGATATTAAGGGTATTGAAATTATAGAAGAAGGGGAAATCGACTATATTCTGAGTCGCATGACAAATTCGTACCAACAGGAATTACAGGAAAGAGAAGATAATAAGCAGAGGGGGAGTAATAAACCTCAATCGCAGAAGTCGGGTTTCTCTAATAAACCCGACTTCTCAGCTACTAATATTTTTAGCTTTAATTTTTCCTCATTACCACCAATCGGTAGTATTGGGTTATTTTCACCAGAAATAGATATAGTTGCCAACTCATTCGGGTTGGAGAATGAAGCGGTAACTGATGCAATAGCACGTCTGATTCCCAAACTCAAATCTCTGCTAGCTGTACGTCTGGTAAAACTAGCACTCAATCCTAATTCCTCTCAACTTAATGCGATCGCAAATATGACGTTGGAAGGGCAGGAAGGCTCAGTAATTGGGGAGGTAGGCACGCTGCGGTGTTCTAGCAATAATTTAGCTAAACAAGCAGGAATTGGGCAAGAGAAGCCAGTTCGTTGTCCTAGTCACAATAGCATAGCAAATCTAAAGGTAGATCGCAATAATATTCCCATTATTCCCATTGGTACTCACATTCAGTTTCATATTACCAATAACGAAATTCGTGATATTTATTGCTGTATTATAGTTATTGACTCTAATACTGAGATGACGGTTTTGTTTCCCAATCAATGGACAGCAGCAGAAGATGTCACGCGAGTCAAAGTAGAGGAAACGCTACATGTTCCTAATTTGAGTAAGGATAATTTTGCTTTAGTTACTCAAGCACCTGCGGGAATAGTAGAGGTGCTAATTATTGCCAGTAGTAAACCTTTGCAAAATACGCTAAAAGTATTACGAACAATTGCTTCATCTAGAGGGCAACGGGGTGGATTTTTAACTGTTAATGCTACTAATGAGCCAACGGATATAGTTAGTAATTTACTGGAAGATCTCGATGGTGGGGATCGTGCTAATCGTTCTAATTCTAACATTTACCAGCTAGATGCTACTCAGTTGGCGGTGATGTCTATATCGTTGGAAGTTATTTGAGGGAATAGATAGGAATCCTAAATATAGCAATCTTAAATATTAAAAACATACGCGGGCAAGATGCCCGCGCTACGAATATGTTTTTATATATTTGGCTATCTCCTGGGCAAAGTTAACTGACACAGCATTGCCAATCATCTTATATGCCGCAGCTAAGTCTTGATAATAAAAGATGAATTCATCAGGAAAAGTCTGGATTCTGGCAGATTCTCGCACCGATAATCTTCTATATGGAAATGGTGAAGCGGAATCGAATATCCACTTATCTTTTCCCACCTGAATCATCCGATTCGCTTGGGGATGTATGGGAGAATGGCGGCCACTTGCTTGGATAGTAAAAGATACTTCATCCCATAAGCGAACCCGATTTCTAGACATATAGATACTGGAGAAATCACCCTCCATATATTCGTGGTTGGGGATATGGCATATTTCACCATTTGTTTTACTTCTAGCTATTGCAGGTAATTCACAACCCCATAAGTCTCCGATTGCTTGCTTTAAGGTTAATATATTAGACGCTGGTTTCAATTTATCGAAACAAAACTTTTTGTTTAAATCAACGTGAAAGCCGATGAAAATAACCCGTTTCCTTTCTTGGGGCACACCATAATATTTGGTATCGAGTAGTCTATAAGAAACTCTATAACCAGCTTCCTCAAAAGCTGCCAGGATATTGGCTACAGCTACTTGATGTTTTTTGTGGAGCATTCCTGAAACATTCTCCGCGAGAAAAAAGCGAGGTTGTTTATCTTTTAATATACGAATATATTCTAGAAAAAGTTGACCTCTGTCATCATTTATGCCTTTTTGCTTCCCCGCTTCACTCCAACTTTGACAAGGGGAACCGCCAATAATTCCGATGCAATCGGGGATATCTCCTGAAGGGATATGTCTAATATCTCTTTTGTCAAGGGTGGTTTGGGGATGATTTCTTTCGTAAGTATGCCAAATTTGTTTGTCAAATTCATTTGCCCAGATAACATCAAAACCTGCTTTGGTGAAGCCTAAATCTAGGCCGCCACAACCTGAGAATAGGGAAATTACTTTGTTGTCCATAAAAATATAATATCGCACCCCCAATTAATCCGATTTCACTCCCAAGTTTTGCCCACACTCCTCAAATATATAGTGTAATGTTCCCAGCAATATTTCCATATCTAAGACAGAATAGAGTAATGTTTCGTAAACTTCCCCTTGAGGAGTAAGCTTATAAAATTTCCACCCCTCTCCATTCGTGACAATCCCGAAAACATCAATAGTTTTATTAATCTGCTGATTATTCCACTGACAAGCCTGCATTTCCACTAAACACTGTGCTAAACCTTGGGTGAAATTATCTTTTTTTGCTTCAACAATACAGAGAATAGGGGCATCAAGGTAATCTTTATTTTCCGCAATTATGTAATCGGGAGTGCCCCTAAGTACATCGCTTTCTATCGCGGTTCCTTTCCAGATTTTGAGTTGGGTAAAATCTTCTAATGCTTCTTCACAAATGGCATCTATTAATAGTTCTTTTGCTTTTTCGGAACTTCTCAAATCGAAGCGTTTTAGTCGTGCTAAACGCTGATGGAAAAAGTCACTGAGTTTGACGGGATGAGGTGCAATTTGCCATTCTTTTAGTCGGCTGATGTTGAGTTGCTTAAATGCTTGGGATTGGTTAAAGCTAGCAAAATTTTTCTTTTTAGCTTTCATTGCTAATTGCATTAATACAGATTAAGGTTAGTCTCGGTCTAAAATCAAGTCTAGTGCGGTTTTGAGAATCTCATCACTATCCACCATCTCGCTAATTTGTTCAGCTTCATACCTTCCTTCAAATGCTTCTATCGCTGCTTGTTTTAAGGCAGATTCAAATGCGTCACTTATAGTTTCTAATAACTCTTCCTCCGTTAAATAATTACCCTTGGATTGGCGACGCTGATTGCTCCGTTGAATTTGCTTGACGGAGTTAAAAATAGAAGTATCCCAAGATTTGGTTGTCCGCTTTTCCGCCATCTTCTTGATTAGATGTAATAATAAAATAGTGGCGTAACTAAATATTTTATTGAGTTTGTCAGTTTTACTCATCTCCTCTAATTCTTCGACAACGATGAGGGCTTCGGCTATTTTTCCTTGGTGCAGTAGTTCTTTAAGTTCTAGGAGTTCTTCCATTAGTTATTAATCTCTCTTTTCTTAGTGTCGTACAGGTGATGGCGATGGGGATGTATTGGAGTTTCTATTCCTACCTTTTAGGAGATTTTAATACTGATTATAGCATGTATACATGCTATAATATTTCTATCCCTAATCTGAGGTAGTTTTGAAGTTAAGCCTCAGTCAAATAATCCCCTGGATATATTACTTAAAATAATTTCTATGAGAACTAAATTTATGGTACGGCTATCATCAATCATCCCAAATGATGTATAGAAGCAGCGAAAGCTTATTGGAAGGAACATAGCAGAAAGAAAAATCATATCGGTTTCAATCCCTAAAAGGGATTTAAGTTGATTTCAACGTGAAAAAGGAGATTGGAACAATAATTTCTCGACAAAAGTTTCAATCCCTAAAAGGGATTTAAGTTGATTTCAACTCAATAGAGAACGCCATGAATGTAGTGGGCTATCGTTTCAATCCCTAAAAGGGATTTAAGTTGATTTCAACGAGTGACAAACGACCAGATTTATCGCTGTGTGCTGTTTCAATCCCTAAAAGGGATTTAAGTTGATTTCAACTTGGCTGAACTAGCCGCTATCGCAGGCGCTGTTGGTGTAGTTTCAATCCCTAAAAGGGATTTAAGTTGATTTCAACCCGTGAATGCGATACGTGATGGTCAAGTTGCCCAGTTTCAATCCCTAAAAGGGATTTAAGTTGATTTCAACGCAGACGCTTACATTGAAGGTATTTGGGAAGGGATGAAAGTTTCAATCCCTAAAAGGGATTTAAGTTGATTTCAACAACAAACAAGGTTACCAAATGGAAGCTCTAAAGAGTTTCAATCCCTAAAAGGGATTTAAGTTGATTTCAACCTTGAATTGCTTCATCATCCGGTACGTCTTGATCGTTTCAATCCCTAAAAGGGATTTAAGTTGATTTCAACCATGGTATATGGTAGTTGAGTCAAATAATATTGTCACGTTTCAATCCCTAAAAGGGATTTAAGTTGATTTCAACATGGAATCATAGACCCCATACTTGCCGCTACTCGCTCTTGCTCTGTTTCAATCCCTAAAAGGGATTTAAGTTGATTTCAACGTCAAAGATTCATCTGGAAATATATGGTTACGTGCGTTTCAATCCCTAAAAGGGATTTAAGTTGATTTCAACTTGGAGAAGTACTTTCGAGGAGAAGTTGATCAAGTCTGTTTCAATCCCTAAAAGGGATTTAAGTTGATTTCAACCTCGGGTCGGTTGATTTCGTTTGTCGCGATAATTCTGTTTCAATCCCTAAAAGGGATTTAAGTTGATTTCAACGCTTAAACGTCAGGTCCTTCCTAGTCTTAACTATCTCGTTTCAATCCCTAAAAGGGATTTAAGTTGATTTCAACCATTATAGCACAAATTGCCTAGCTTAGGCAATACGTTTCAATCCCTAAAAGGGATTTAAGTTGATTTCAACATGAAATCATCCCGTGCCCGTGAGGGGTTAAGCGTTTCAATCCCTAAAAGGGATTTAAGTTGATTTCAACCTAGCAGCAGGATTGGCTGCAATCATTCATGGGGGGTTTCAATCCCTAAAAGGGATTTAAGTTGATTTCAACTTGAATAATGATTATTCAGATTCAATAATTCAGGGATTATATGTTTCAATCCCTAAAAGGGATTTAAGTTGATTTCAACTGCTGAAACCTGAAAGCATTACAGTATTTAGTTTTCAAGGTACATTTGCGCGGCTCCCTCAAATAATAGCATTTCAGCCACAGAAGTTGTCAAGAGGCAAAATTGAAAATAAGCTGAAATCCTTTGGCAGCAAGCTTTTCCAGGTTTGCGCGGCTCACTAAAAATAGAGAATGGCTGGAACCCATACCGAATAAGGGATACAACCCCAAATTTTAACCTGTTCAAAAAAACACCTATAGATCCGCGCAAATAACGACATAATCCCATAACGGATAAGTACCCAGAGTGACATCTTGCACTATTTGCCACAACCGCCAGTGGTTAAAACCACTGTCTCATAGCTAAAGTCGGTTGAAAACCGACTAAAAAGCTTATTTATCAATGCTTTCAGTCCATTTTAACTCAGATCTTGCAGCATTCTCAATAAGAGGCAGAGCCTCCGGTTTATTGCAACTGGTGCAAGATCTCAATTTTAATGGACTTAAGCTATTAGCCCGGAGTTTAAACTCTGGGCGGGTTTTGTCGCTAACCGATAATTCCTCAAACCAACAACCAACAACCAACAACCAACAACCAATCAAGCACCCCCACGTAACTTATCCAATACAGTACGATCCTCTAAAGTCGAAGTATCCCCCTTCACTTCCTCACCCGCAGCCAAAGATCGCAATAACCGTCGCATAATCTTACCAGAACGAGTTTTGGGCATCCCATCAGTAAAGCGAATTTCCCCAGGGCGTGCGATTGCGCCGATTTCCTTGACTACATGATCTTTCAATTCTTTTTCCAATTCCTTACTTGGAGTATAAGAACCCTCCAATGTCACAAAAGCATATACTTCTTCCCCTTTCACCTCATCAGGTTTTCCGACTACAGCGGCTTCGGCTACGGCTGGATGAGATACTAAGGCTGATTCAATTTCCATTGTACCTAAACGGTGTCCGGCAACGCTAATCACGTCATCCACGCGCCCCATTACCCAGAAATAACCGTCTTCATCTCGTCTGGCACCATCCCCAGCAAAGTATAGGTATTGCCCGTCTTTGGGCGGAATATGTTCCCAATAAGTACGACGGAAGCGATCGCTATCTCCATATACTGTACGCAACATTGATGGCCAAGGATGCTTTACGACTAAATAACCACCTGAATTATCGCCAACTGGATTCCCATCTAAGTCCACTATATCGGCAATAATACCGGGGAAAGGACGTGTGGCGGAACCTGGTTTGGTGGGAATTGCGCCGGGTAAGGGGGTAATCATAATACCGCCTGTTTCGGTTTGCCACCAAGTATCCACAATCGGACATCTTTCGCCACCAATTACTCGGTGATACCACATCCAGGCTTCTGGGTTAATGGGTTCGCCCACAGTTCCCAGTAATCTTAAGGAAGACATATTTCGGGTATTGGGAATAGCTTCGCCCATTTTAATAAAGGCGCGAATAGCGGTGGGGGCGGTATAGAAAATCGTGACACCGTATTTTTCAATTACATCCCAAAAACAACCGGGATTAGAAGCACGAGGCGCACCTTCATACATTAAAGTAGTCGCACCGTTGGATAATGGACCGTAAACAATATAACTATGTCCCGTAATCCAACCGACATCGGCGGTACACCAGTATACATCGGTATCTTGCAGGTCAAAAATCCACTTGGTCGTGATATGGGTGTAGAGATTGTAACCGCCAGTAGTATGGACTACGCCTTTCGGTTTCCCTGTACTGCCAGAGGTGTATAAGATGAAGAGCATATCTTCACTATCCATCGGTTCCGCTGGGCAATCTGCTGATACAGTATGTTGTAATTCATGCCACCAATGGTCTCGCCCGACTTCCATCTCGATATTTTGTCCGGTGCGTTTTACCACTAAAACATCTGTAACTGTAGGTGCTGAGTTATCGGCTAAAGCTTTATCTACTTGTTCTTTGAGGGGGACAATGGCATCTTTACGCCAACCACCATCAGCAGTAACCACTAACTTAACTTGACCATCAATTAAGCGATCGCGCAATGCTTCGGAACTAAATCCGCCAAACACTACCGTATGGGGTGCGCCAATTCTCGCACATGCTAACATAGCGATCGCAGCTTCCGGAATCATCGGCATGTAAATACCGACGCGATCGCCTTTTACTACACCCAACTCTTTTAATACATTAGCAAATTGACATACTTCGCGATGGAGTTGGGCATAAGTTAAAGTACGAGAATCACCTGGTTCCCCTTCCCAAATCAAAGCAGCTTTATTTTTGCGCCAGGTAGTGAGATGTCTGTCAAGACAATTGTAAGAAATATTAATCTTTCCGCCCACGAACCACTTACCAAAGGGAGGTTGCCAGTCTAGTACAGTATCCCACTTTTGGAACCAGTGTAATTCCTTTTCGGCTAACTCTGCCCAAAATGCTTCCGGGTCAGCTTTTGCTGTATCGTATAGTTTTTGGTAGTCTTCCTGGCTTTTGATATGGGCATTTTGGGAGAATTCCGGGGATGGGGGGAATAAACGTTTTTCCTGAAGGATGGATTCGATGGTTGGTTGGGACATAATGGTTTTTTGTCAACTCTTCTCACCATTTTTGACCCAAAGTTGCACAATTGACGAATCTTGACCTTTTTTTAAGCTGAGGGAGTGTGGTTGTTGGTTTTTGCGATCGGGAAGGGCTATGGCAAGCACATCGCCCTAGCCGAGTGTTGCTGCAAATGGGATTTTGTATCGTTAATAAATTTAATCTATAGCAGTCGCCCGTATTAGGACATCCCAAAACCCCAAAACCGATTCATAACAAGCATTTCAATCCGTGACTTTTGAATGGATTACTTTTGAGTTTTGCGATAAAGTCAGTCATGGTTGCTAGACTATTACCAATCCTAGGAGAGGCGGCTAAGTTGGAAAACTTACACCCCGTTTCCCTCTTCCCGATTCCTTTTTCTAAATAAGAAGGTAAACTACCCACCGCTTTACCACATTTTAAGATGGATGCTTCTGTATTAGTAGTCGCAAATCAACAGTTTCTGACGAAGTTCTTTGACCTGATTAGTAATATTGTGATGGGTACGGTAGAAGTCTCATCCGATCCTGATGCTGTTTTATCATGGGTTGAGACTAGACAATCAGCCGTCTTAATCTTACAAGCAACGCAACCAGGTAGTTTACAACTATGCCGTCAAATTAAAGAAAATAGCCAGTGGGGTTGGATATATTGTATTTTAGTTAACGATCGCTCAGAGACGGTTAGTGAAACCTTATTACCGGATCGCTGTCTGGAGTTAGAGGCGCGGGCTGCAGCCTTAGAAGGTGGAGCTGATTCCTACTTACAATTAACTCCGGAAAAGACGGGAGTTCCCATGGTAGTTATCGCGGAAAAGCGACTCCTGAAGGCGCAAATTAAAGCTGGTTTACGGGGAGTAGAATTCTATTACAAACTCCAACAAACTAATGATATTCTTTCTACTATGGCTTTAGCAGATCCCTTAACGGATCTTAATAATCGTCGGGCGATGGAATGGGAATTACCCCGACAAATTCAAAATGCGCGAACAAGATCGGAATCTTTGAGTTTGATTTTGCTGGATGTGGACTATTTTAAGTCAGTGAAAGACACTTACGGAAATCAGGTAAGCGATCGAATTCTCCAACTTGTTGCTTCTCGCCTGCAACACAATTTGCGGAGTCAAGACACTCTTTTTCGCTATGGGAGTGAAGAATTTTTGATTATTCTCAGTCAAACTGATGTAGAAGACACCAAAATTGTCGCTAAACGTCTCCAAAGACTAATTGGCGATCAACACTTTAATATTGACGGAAAGTTGGCATTGCAAATGACAATTAGTATCGGAATTGCTACCCTTAATTCAGACGACGATACCAAAGGCGAAAGTTTTCGGCGACGTGTCGATCGTAACTTGTTATTTGCGAAATCTATTGGTCGCAATCAGATTTTTGCCGGGGAAGATGATTTGGTTAATGGGTAAGAAGAGGTTAGGGGTTAGGGGTTAGGGGTGAGTTGTGGGAATATTCTTGAATTATGCGATCGCAATCTACCACAGATGCTCTTTCTTTCATCGCGGCTACTAGGGCTTCGTAAGCTGCCTTATTTTCCTCAAGCATAGTTTGAGCTTGCAAAATTCCCCATCTTTCTTTGACAGGATAATCTGTAGCAGAATAGCCAAATGATATCAGAGCATTCCTCAGTTGTACTCGATCTTCTTTTCCTCCCTCAGCATTACCGTAAACCAGAGTTTCAGCAGCAATTCCCGCCATCCACACTACACAGAATCGATCTAAAGTCAATCTTATTTCCCCAGGGTTAAGGGCATTAGGCGAGAGTTGTGCCGTATCGAAAGTAACCCCTCCTAAACCCTGTTGTCCTTGTTTCAAAGCTTCCCAGGCGGTGAGAGTGTAGCCTGTAATGGGAATACCCAGGATATAAGCGACAAGGAAATGACCAGCTTCATGATACAGGATGCGATCGCGATGTTCGCTCTTTGTTCCCGCTAACCAATCTAATAGTAGAGTACCACCTTTCCCTTGAAAATTAAAGTTATCCAAAGTAGCCAAACCTAGGATACTAAATGTTGCTGCTGCTGGGATAATGGGGGAAATATTTAAAAGTGGTCCTAATAGTACCGAAAGCGTCATCCCGAAGATGCCGATAGCAATTAAATTTAATGCTGTTTGTTCCATGATTTAAGAAGTATGAAGTGGAGAATAGGGGTTGTACCCATAAGAATAAAACCCCTATTGAGTAATCATTAATGATCTATCTTTAGTCTGTAAGTATTTTCCCTTGTGGGGGATAACCTAATCATCATCATCATCGTAATCTTCTTCATCCTCCTCTTCCTCATCATTATCATAATCTTCTTCATCCTCCTCTTCCTCATCATTATCATAATCTTCTTCATCCTCCT
>NZ_JAMZMM010000095.1:16272-18161 GCF_024178385.1 Limnofasciculus baicalensis BBK-W-15
CATCATCATCATCGTAATCTTCCTCATCAGCCTCCTCATAATAGGAATCAGAATCATCGTAATCTTCCTCATCAGCAGCGTAAAAATACTCCTCATCATCAGAGGAAATATCTCGACTAAAATCAAGATCGGTTACTTTCCGAATTGTCCAGCAATCCCAAGACAAATCTGGATTTGTCAAGTAATCGTATGGAATATAACAATATCCATTGTCCCCCCAATCATCACCCCAAGAATTCCGGACTATAAATGCCTCATTTTTATCTGAATATCCCACACACAACATTGCATGTGCGCCATGAGTTTCCCTCCCTTCTTCTGTACTCAAATCCGGCATGGGTACTCGTCCCTTTTTGGTAGCCTTATCAAAAGATTTGAATAGCAACATACCAAAAGCAAAGGGATAACCTTCTGCCAAACAATGTTTCATACTAAAGAGATCGATATCAATTTCTTCAGCATCTTCAATTAAAAATTGTTCCGCTTCCTCATAGGCTTCATCTGAGGGTTGTTTGTTAACTTGACTAGTCTCATAAGGCCAAGTATCTTCTGTACAAGCCCCCATATCTTGTAATACTTGGATACAGTTTGTTAGAGATGTTCCCTCATCTTTAACTCTTTTCCCATCCAGCGCTCGCGCATTATAATAAACGAATAAGCGACTAACATCTCCAGAGTCTCCTAACATCCGTTTGGCGAGATACTCATAAGCACCTACCATCGCATTAGCCGTGCAACTATTGGCATTAGCTTGGTTTTCGACTTTCGTCATGTAAGGGCGTAAGTCAACTTTATGAGGAAGATCTTTCTTTTGATATCGACTAGCTGCATATTGTTTGGAGTTGGGTGGTTTTTGATCGGATTTATGAAACCCTCCCAATTTAATGCGTTTGCCTGTATTTTGGTTAATTAAGACAACTTTTTTATCTTCACTTTTCATAGAAAACCTTCTGGGTAAATAAATTAAACGTAGAAAAATACACCCTAACCCCTATTTAGGGACGAGGTAAATTATGGGCTTTGTAGAATGTTTCTAAACTCTGAGTATCCCCGACAAAACGCCAATGCCAAGGTTCATAGTTTACACCTTGAGGATTACCCTTAGTGAAGGATATCTCAAAACTATACCTAGCCGCATTTTGCTCTAACCATTTAAAAGCTGCTGTATTTTCAAAACTTTGACTTAGGTTAGTGGCTGGTGTATTGCGATCGCCAATATCTACCGCATATCCTGTATGATGTTCGCTATAACCGGGAGGGGCGCTGACTTCAGCTCGTTTAGTGGCTACTTGGGCGCGTTGGGCTTTGACATCAAAAAATAGATGCTTTTGATCTTCAAGAGAGCGAAATCCGGAAATTGGAACTAATATTATCCCATTGGCTTGTGCTGCGGCTGACATCGCTTTAAATTTTTCAGCAGCAGCAGTGCGCATTTTAATCCCACCATCAGAGGTGATAGGCTGAAGTTCAGAGGGTGGTGCTTCTTGATAGGGAAGATGTCCAAGAAGATTTTCGGTATTGGTACTTTCAGAGTTAGTTGAAGTGGGGTTAGCAGTAGCTTCCGGTTTTGGGGAAGATGAGGCAGTTGTCTGGCGCGGCGGGGTAGGGGCTGACAACATCAGACTGACGGGTAACCCGCCCAATGCCGCTAGGCTAACTACGATTAAGATGGGTTTCCACCGCGAGGGGTGTTTAGTGTCGGGTGTATCCCTTACTGCTACTGGAATATCATCTGAAGATGATTTTGAGAGATTTACTGGTTTTTCTGGGAGACTACTATTATTCAACGCATCCACTCCTGCACTGCCAATCAATATTCTAAGTTACCTGTAACGATTGCTAGTTGCCAAACAATCTATCTCTTCCTTCGTGCCTTAGTGTCTTAGTGG
>NZ_JAMZMM010000519.1 GCF_024178385.1 Limnofasciculus baicalensis BBK-W-15
TAGGGAGTAGGGAGTAGGGAGTAGGGAGTAGGGAGTAGGGAGTAGGGAGTAGGGAATAGGGAGTAGGGAATAGGGAGTAGGGAATAGGGAGTAGGGAGTAGGGAGTAGGGGTAATACCACAATTTGTGAAATATATCCAGAAAATATGGGCGCAATATTATAGACATATGGCGAGTAAAGTCGCTATTGAGTCGTCATACAATAAAACGCTACCCTTGTATATGGTCGCAGTATCCTGGCGGAGGTTTAGATGGAATACTGGGAATTTCTAGTCCAGAAAGAAGGCGATCGCTCTTGGCAGCCGATTAAATCACCTAAGATTGAATTGGCAGCGGGTAGGTATCGGGTGGTAGTCCACTCAAACCGCATCAGTACCGATGTGGAAATTTGCGTGACTCACACTAGTACAGACGAAATGCCGCCCAAGCGAAGATCTCAAAAGCGATCGCGCCGCACTAACAAAGAAGGGTTAATGGTAGTGATTCCCTTCACATTCCTCAAACCTGGTTTGTGGGAATTCCGTTGCTGCGGTGATGTTATGTCGGATTTTCTGGGCAATTCTTGGCAGGAAGTGCTTCAGTTATATGTTTTACCAAAAGTTACTGCAATTGAAGCTATTGAAGCACCCTCAGTATCAGGTGGGGCAGTAGATAAAGAGGTTAGAGATGGTAGGTTAGAGGTAGAAGGTAACGGGCAAAAAGCGGAAGAAGTTCTCTCGCCTACCATCTCTAACCTCTCACCTGCCACGTCTAACGTCTTAACCAAGAAAACTGTCCCTCCATCCCGGATCAACCCTCCATCCCTTGAACCAGCACTATCCAGCAACCCTATACTGGAGAAATCGCTACAGATGCTGGAGCAAGTATTGCAGGAAGTACTAGATCCCATTATCCAAGAATTCGATCGACCTACTTATGAAGAGGCAAGAGGTAAGGGGCAACAAGTAACAGAAGAAGCTCAAAATATCTCACATCCTGCCTCTGACATCTCACCTCTCACCTCAATAGAGACGACTTGGCAAGGGATAATCCTCAGCCTTGATGAAGATGCCTTGGTAGTGAAGCCGGAAGCATCCCTGACTATTAGAGGAAAAGTTGATTTACCAGATGCCAATCAACTCGAAAATGGCAATGGCGGAAACGGGAACAACGATCTGTTCCAAGGCATTTTGTCTTACGAACTCCGCCATCCCCAAACAGCACAAGTCATCCTAGAGGCACAAAAATCCTTATCACAGGAAAAACTGCCGCTAAAATTTAGCCACGAGTTGGAGATTCCGCCAGATTACAATAGTTGTTTGCTATTGGGCAAAGTTACACTTTATGGGTTGGGAGGGATATTATTAGCTGTTCAACCCTTTACAGTTACGGCAGATTTAGATAAATTATTAGGAGCAATTCAACTAGATAGTGAAGAGGTGACTGAGGGAAACAAAAATGTTCCAGTCTACCCCATCTCAACCTCCCAGGCACTAGCAGGAACTATTCCCTTATTAAATCAAAATCTCCTCAATCTAGTCAACTTCCCTCACAGTCATCAGCCACTTGTTTTTTCAGCCTCATCTGGACAGCTATTACCGCCGCAGCTTTCCCCAGGAAATCCCCCTCAGCGATCGCAAAAATCCCTCGATCTTCCCACATTCTCTAAGGCAGAGCCATCTGTTGTTAATGGGGAAGAGAAGGAAGGGAGAATAGAAGAGGCTAACCAGGGCAATTTACCTCTGACTGAAAGCCTATCGACTGATGATAATGAATCTATTTATAGGGATCTTATTCAGGAAGATATTATTACAGAAGTCCCCATTAATTTTGAATTAACTCATGTAGAAATAGCCCATAATAAAGAAGAATCAGCGCCAGAATTACCTGCCACGGTGGTTAGGTTACAGGATTATAAACAGCAAAAGAATATTGAAAATGGGGATAATTTATCTCTTGCCAATTCTAGATTAACTGGTTTAGTTGACAATCAAATATTCCCAGTAATAGACAATGGGAAAGAAGAATTAGAAAGCCGTTCAGCATTCGGAGCTAATGAGGCAAGAAGTAAGATAGAAGAGGAAGAAGAAAGCATATTATTAAATCAAGAATACATATCACAAACAGAAGAAAAAGTCAATATTGAAAATGAGGAACCCCTCCGAGAAAGCTCAGAGGAGATTCCCTTTGACACTGTGGGAGACGAAATCACATCAATCCCGGTTTCAAGAACAGCAATGTCAGATCCACTGCTTCTAGGTCCTGAACCTGTGAAGAACGACCCGATAGAGGTCGATCGGGCTTTTCAATCATTAAATTTAGAAACCCGTTTTTGGTCGCGAATTAATGATTTGATGGGGGATACAGAGTTATCAGAAGCGCTGAAGTTTGACTTACTTGTTTCTAATAATTTATCAGAAACACAGGAGCAAGTTACCCCAATTATTAATTCAGAACCCTTAGCAGATGGGGAGGAAGAAGAAGTAACATTACCCCTTGATTCAGATTCCTTAGCAGATTGGGAGGAGGAAGTCACGCCACCTCTTAATTCTGAATCTGGGGGAGAAGGGGATTTTGATGAATCAATTTGGGATGAAGAAACAGAGGAATTCAGTCCTCACACAGATGAAATAGAAACACCTACCCAAGAAGATATTATTCCTGTAAAGACAAAAATACCAGATCGGAGATCTTTAGCAGAATTAGCTAGTATAGATTGGGCGGCTCAAGAAATTGTGATCGAGGATGAATCTCTATCATCAGGAGAAGCAGCCCAGGTCGAAGGAAATGGTTCTCGTAAGATTAAATCAGGTAAACGGCTATCCTCACAACCGAAAACGGAACCTGTGTCTCAAATAGAGTCTGATTCGCCACTCCCTGCACCTAAATTACTGATTCCCACACACGAGTTGGTATCTGGAGAACCCGTACTCGTGCG
The DNA here is from genome assembly GCF_024178385.1 of Limnofasciculus baicalensis BBK-W-15. Taxonomy (GTDB): domain Bacteria; phylum Cyanobacteriota; class Cyanobacteriia; order Cyanobacteriales; family Coleofasciculaceae; genus Limnofasciculus; species Limnofasciculus baicalensis. The sequence goes on from NZ_JAMZMM010000519.1 coordinate 2,917, forward strand.
GGTGCAAGTGCCTTGTGATTCGGCGCGTTTAGGGGTTAAACTATGGATTCAAGATCGGCAAAGTCGGACGTTACTAGATGGACCTCGTTGGTTAATGGATTTGTTACCCAATGGTGTGGAGGAATTGGAAGGGATTACTCAGTTGATCGTACCATTTGGGACAGTGGAAATTCGGTTTGAAGCGATTTCGATTGATTTGGATAGCGATAGGGAAAGCCATAAAATTTCGATTGATTGTGTGGTTGTTCCTCCTGATTTACCTCAACTTTCTTTTGATGATTTTTAGGGTGTATGAGTTTCAACCGCCCAGCATCGGCGATTGGAAATCGCGGCTACACAAACCAAGTCTG
>NZ_JAMZMM010000096.1 GCF_024178385.1 Limnofasciculus baicalensis BBK-W-15
GAATTAATTCTACGGCTAATAGCTCAAGTCCATTAAAATGGACTAAAATTCTCATACCAGTCAGTTTCAACTGACTTAAGCTATTAGACAGAGAATTTATTCTCTGTCGGGTTGTTGGGCTATCCTGTTGATTAAAAGAGGACTAAAATCATGAATAAATCAGTGATATCATATCATCACCCCGACAAATTATATTTACTTTGAGGTTTGTATTGATAAAATCTGATTAGTAATAACATAAGTTGCTAGTTACCTTTTTTACGCCTGCTAATCGCTAATCGCTAATAGAAGAATGGCTAATGGTATAGCTATAAAATTTAGCGATTAGCGATTAGCAATTGGCTAATAACTAACAACTTGGGTTAAGATCACCCAGGAATAAATTTCAGTGATACCCCATTCATACAATAGCGTTCACCAGTCGGGGCTGGACCATCATTAAAGACATGACCCAAATGCCCACCACATCGGCTACAATGGACTTCAGTTCGGGTCATAAAAAATGCTCGGTCGATAGATGTTGCGATCGCACCTTCTATCGGAGCGTAAAAACTTGGCCATCCTGTACCGCTATTGTATTTAGTTTCTGAAGAAAACAATGGTAAATCGCACCCGGAACAAACAAAAGTTCCTTTGCCATATTCCTTATCTAGGGCACTGGTAAATGCCCGTTCCGTTCCATGTTTCCGCAGTACATCAAACGCTTCTGGCGTTAAAGTTTCGCGCCACTCTTTTTCAGTTTTCGTAATTTCAAAATCACTCTTTGACGTTGCCATAGCTTTTGCTCTCCAAGGTAAATAACGCAATAAACATGCTGTGCCGATTAGTGTTGCACCAGCTTGTAAAAGTTGTCGTTTCTTCATTATCCATTATCCAATTGTAAATTAACCAGCCAATAGGGTTCGATCTCTAAATTCCTCCCCTGGGGGCGTACATAATCACTCCGACACCAATTAGGCAAATCAGACAGCCAATCACATCAAAGGCATCGGGTGTAATCTTGTCTACCTGCCAACCCCAGAGGAGAGAAAGTAATATGAAAACACCGCCATATGCGGCGTAAACTCTGCCAAAGTTGGCAGGTTGCAGTGTAGGTACGACACCGTAAACCATGAGAATCAACCAGCCTAACACTGCTAACTTGATACTCTTACCTTCCCGCAACCATAGCCAGACTAGATATCCGCCTCCGATTTCACAGATTCCCGCTAACAGAAAGTAAAACAGCGATTTTGCAATATCCATTGAGTTTTTGCATTTGACTTGATGACTGCTAGCCAAGCATATCAAGGACATTTCCCTAGAAATCGCATTCTTCCAGTTATTGCCTACAAAGGGATACTAAACTAGTAGTTAGTGCCTTGTAAATCTCCTGTAATTATAAATTATTTGCTTAACTGTAATTAAATTTCAGGTAGCTTAAGCTTGTCTGAAGGTAAGGGTTGATTAGATTAGACTTTCCTGAAAAACTGATGAGAAACGGCGTAATTGCGATCCAACCTCTTCCACTTATATTTTAGTAGTGCAAGCTGTATCGCAATTGTGCCACTACGAGAATTGGTATCATCAATTGGCGAGCGCTGGAGTGAAATTGCAGATGTTCTGATATAATTAAACTGGTAAATTTAATAATTTTCAATATCTATGAGTTTTGAGTTCTTAATTCAGAATTAAAACTCAAAAGTATCTCACCCATTGTCTATTACCCATGAAAACTTACTACAAAGACTTTCTCATCCGCGACTGGCAACCGGGCGATCGCAATCCTGCTGCTGAGACAATTAGTACGGTATTGGCAGAATATAGTATTATTTTTGAACCAAGAGGAGCTGATATCGATGTTTTAGAGATAGAAACATATTATCAGGAAACTGGGGGAGAATTTTGGGTAATTGAACAAGAGGGTAAAGTTGTTGGTACATCTGGTTATTATCCAGTAAAAAGAGGAGAAAAGTCTGTAGAAATTAGAAAAATGTATTTGTTACCAGACGTAAGAGGGAATGGATTAGGGAGATATTTATTAAAGGAGCTAGAAAATGCGATCGCAAATCGTGGCTTCCAGGAAATCTGGATTGAAACAGCCAGCGTGCTGAAAGAGGCAGTTAATCTCTATGAAAGGAGCGGCTATCAACCGACTACAGGGATAGAAACAAAGAGGTGCGATCGCATTTATATTAAGAAAATATGAAGTGTAAAGAATAAAATACCCCCCTTCACTCCCCATTCAGCACTCCCCACTCCGCCTCGACTGAGCGCTAGTCGAAGTCCCATTCCCTATTCCCAGAAAGATAATGCTAGGATAGCGCTAGTTTTGCAAATTTAAGTTCATGAATAATCATTTTCTCGCCCATCTTCCCTCTCGCGCGTTACCTTCTCGCTTGCTAGCATCGGGTTTGTGTTTGGGGTTGTTGGGTATCCTGGGGGTAAGTATCGGTTCTGATTTGTTGGTAGCACCCGCCGTCGCTGAAGCTCAAATCCCATCAACAAAAGAAGTCTCTACTCAGAATTTAATCGGTAAATGGGAAGGGGAATTTGCCCCAAATAAGAAGATTACCTGGGTTTTTACACCAGAAGGTAAACTATTTATGCTCCTCCCAGTACCTAATGAAGCACCACAGCTAGCTTTAGAATGGCACTACCATACTGATGACAGTAATAAGCCGATGGGTTTAAATATAGAGCTGAAAAAAGGTCAAACTGTGATGACGATTTTTGAGTTTGTCGATGATAAGCAAATGCGGATACAAATCGAAGGGACGAATCCCGGTGACACAAGACCAAACTCTTTTCAGAATCCCACAGTATTCAAAAAGGTTTCCACTGATGCCACATTGCCACCCAATACGCAAATTGATGAATTTGACGGTAAATCATAAGAAGGATGAAGGGTGAATGATGAAGGATAAAATATCAGGATATATCCAGAAAATATCTAGTATTTTATCCTTCATAATTAGGTCTTACGCCATGTATTAATCAGAGGACAAACATGTTATTATTAGCAGGCGATATCGGTGGTACTAATACCAGGCTGTGTTTAGTACGGATAGAAAATGATGGCACATCATTCACAACTATCCGAGAGACAGTTTACTCCAGTAGTCAGGATGACTTTGTACCAATAGTGGAAAAGTTTCTGGGGCAAGAAGATAAACCAGAAAAGGCTTGTTTTGCTGTAGCTGGACCAGTGCTGAATAATAAATGTAAACTCACTAATTTACATTGGTCAGAATTAGATGGGGAAAAACTACAAAAAGATTTGCATATTCCCAAAGTAAGTTTGATTAATGATTTTGTGGCAGTAGGTTACAATATTGTCTTAGAATCAGACGAGCAAAAAACATTAGAAACATTACAGATTGGCGAACCATCTCCAACTGCTCCTATTGGTATTATTGGTGCAGGAACAGGTTTAGGACAAGCCTTTGCGATCCCAAAAGGAAATAGCTATCAGGTATTTCCAACAGAAGGTGGTCATGTTGATTTCGCCCCTCAGAATGATTTAGAAAGTGAGTTATTGAAATATCTCCGAAAAGATGGAAAAGTTGATGTAGAAGGAGTGGTTTCCGGACCAGGAATTGTCGAGATTTTCCGATTTTTACGAGAGTACAAATTTGATGGAGAAGCGGTGGAAAATATAGAAGAAGATGCCGCTGCGATCGCAAAAGCCGCAGGACAAGGTAATATTCTCTGTCAGGAGACGATGGGCATGTTTGTAGAAGCTTACGGTTCAGCAGTAGGAAATATGGCGGTAAGTTTTTTACCTTTTGGCGGTATTTATATTGCAGGTGGGATTGCCGCTCAAAATCTTAATTTGATGAAAGATGGACGATTTATGGCCGCATTTAGTAATAAAGCAAGGGTAAATCCTGCTTTATTAGCTAAGATACCAGTCCATATTGTCGTAAATACCATGGAAGGATTAATGGGTGCAGTTAAATATGCCGCACAGATAATGTAAAAACGCGACAATAGTCCATCTCAATCCCGATTACAATAGTGAAAATAACTAGTTGTGGAGTATCTATAGTATTTAAGTTATGAAAAGGTTGCAGCCGCTAAATTATTTAATTGAGATGCACAGCAGCTTAGTAGGTGACTTGATTGTAACTTTGCGAGCAATAAAGTGTCAAGAGCCTGTGACAAGAGAAGCTTGATGTCATACAAAGCCAATCCCGTAATACGAAAAATAACGCACCATTACTGCTATTTGTAATCTAGGAGGCATCTCGCCTGATACTGACTCCTCATGTTTCCCCTCCTACATTCGACTATCACGCCTCTAACCTCCTACCTCTATTCAAAATAATGCAAAAAGTGCATAAGCATAATGCAGGTAGCACACAATATATATGGTTTTGTATCTAAATACACCGTTTTTTAATAGATAGATAAATAAAGTTAAAGATAACTTCAGTAGCGTCTGATTTCAAAACAAAGTTTTTTGAAGTTATAACAAAAATCAATGCTAAAAATTTTGTTGTTGCATTAATAGCATCAAATCAATGCTATTAAACTCAACCTCATTAAACGCACTAAAGATATAAAGCTTTATCAAACAAAAGCAATTCCTGTGGCGGGATACGCCTGGGAACCTTACCACTCTCGAAAAATCAACCACATTAGACAAATCTACCGCCATATAAAATTATGACTACCACACTCGAAACAGCACCTAGCTTAAACAAATTTGAAAAACTCAAAGCCCAAAAAGATGGATTATTAGTAAAGGAAGAACTCGAACAGTTTGCCCAGTCTGGTTGGGAAGCAATTGATAAAACAGACTTAGAACATCGCCTTAAATGGTTGGGTGTTTTTTATCGCCCTGTAACTCCAGGAAAGTTTATGGTGCGGATGCGAATTCCTAACGGAATTCTCACTAGTACTCAGATGCTAATTCTGGCTGAAGTAGTTCAGCGTTATGGCGAAGATGGTAATGGGGATATTACTACTCGCCAAAATATCCAATTACGAGGAATTCGACTAGAAGATGTACCAGATATTTTCCGACGCTTTGAGCAAGTTGGCTTAACTAGCGTCCAATCTGGGATGGATAATGTACGGAATATAACTGGTTCCCCGATGGCCGGATTGGATGGAAACGAACTAATTGATACCAGAGAATTAGTTCAGAAAGTCCAGGATATGATTACCAATAATGGCAATGGTAATCCAGAGTTTACTAATTTACCCCGCAAATTTAATATTGCTATTGAGGGTGGGCGCGATAACTCTGTCCATGCGGAAATTAATGATGTGGCTTTCGTTCCCGCCTATAAAGATGGGCAACTTGGCTTCAATGTTGTCGTTGGTGGTTTCTTCTCTGCTAAACGTTGCGAAGCTGCTATTCCTCTTAATGTTTGGTTGCCAGCTAATGATGATGTAGTTGATTTGTGCCGCGCTATTTTAATTGTCTATCGCGACTACGGTTTACGTGCAAATCGGCAAAAATCCCGCCTGATGTGGTTAATTGATGAATGGGGCATTGAAAAATTCCGGGCAGAAGTGGAGACAGAATTTGGTCGTACCCTACCAATGGCTGCCCTTGCTGATGAAATGGATTGGGAAAAACGGGATCATATTGGTGTTTATCCCCAAAAGCAATCAGGATTAAACTATGCTGGTTTACATGTTCCTGTGGGCAGGCTTTTTGCCCAAGATATGTTTGAATTGGCGCGGATGGCGGAAGTTTACGGGAGTGGGGAAATCCGTCTGACTGTTGAGCAAAATATCATTATTCCCAACATTCATAATTCTCGACTACAGGCATTTTTAGCCGAACCTTTGCTAGAACAATTCAGCATCAATCCTGCACCTTTAAGCCGTTCATTAGTTTCTTGTACGGGCGCTCAATTCTGTAATTTTGCTTTAATTGATACCAAAAATCGCGCTTTGGCTACGATTAAAGCTTTAGAAGCAGAATTAGAAATCACTCAAGGTGTGCGAATTCATTGGACAGGTTGTCCTAATTCTTGCGCTCAACCTCAAGTTGCAGATATCGGTTTAATGGGTACGAAAGCCCGTAAAGATGGTAAAGCTGTGGAAGGGGTTGATATTTATATGGGTGGCAAAGTCGGCAAGGATGCTCATTTGGGTAAATGCGTGCAAAAGGGTATTCCTTGCGATGATTTGTTACCAGTATTGCGGGATTTATTGATTGAGAATTCTTGGGCTAAACCAAAGTCTTGAAGTAAAATAACAAAGCGATCCTATCCCCAATTATAACGATTTACGATCGCCTCCCCTCATCCCGATCGCATCCTCTGGGAATTTTCGCTCAAAGGGTTGCGATCGCGCCATCATTTCCGATATACTTCGATCAGTTATCAGTCTTGCTGAACCAAGAAAACTGAATAGAAAAAAGGTCAAACTAGCAAATCGACGCATCTCGGCAAATCGCTGAAACCCGATATTTTTCGTTGAGATGCGTCGATGCCTTACAGGATAAGGGTTTGAGCTATGTGTTTTCCTTCATTTTGGAGAGGTTTTCTCGAAGTTTTTCGAGATGCGTCGATTTGTCGTCTGAAACCCTCTCCACGTAAGGCTTCTACAGCGAACTCTTTCCAACACCTCTTCCCCGAAAGGGGATGGAAACAAAAATTCTGCATCCTCTTTTTTGCCATCTTCCATTACTTTCCAACACCTCTTCCCCGAAAGGGGATGGAAACTTCACACTCGTGAACGCGGATCTGACTACTTCTTCGGCTTTCCAACACCTCTTCCCCGAAAGGGGATGGAAACTTCAGGTTGTACCTGATGATGACTTCCGCGACTTGCTGGCTTTCCAACACCTCTTCCCCGAAAGGGGATGGAAACACTGCTGTTATGGCAACGAGGGTTGCAGCAAGACCTAGCTTTCCAACACCTCTTCCCCGAAAGGGGATGGAAACGTTAATCCCTCAAATGAAAGGGTAAGTATTATTGCTTTCCAACACCTCTTCCCCGAAAGGGGATGGAAACTCTTTACCAGTGATAATCTGGTAGGAAGTAATAAACTTCTTTGCTTTCCAACACCTCTTCCCCGAAAGGGGATGGAAACGCTTTACCGTTTGCTTTCCACCACCACCACATCGTTAGCTTTCCAACACCTCTTCCCCGAAAGGGGATGGAAACACTAGTCGTACCCAAGGGGGCAGTAACGCGCCCTTGACTTTCCAACACCTCTTCCCCGAAAGGGGATGGAAACACCTTGGAGGCGGTTTTCACTTTTAACATCGCCGTTGCTTTCCAACACCTCTTCCCCGAAAGGGGATGGAAACCAAATCCTTGCAGCGTGTAGTGAAAAATATTCATTTCTCTTACAAACATTGAGAATGGTGCGTTAAGCACGGGAATTTAATTATGGGTTGAAATGCTGAATTTATCGCCCGTGCCTAACACACCCTACAGTTAAATAAGATTTTGTTATCACCTGATGGTAATACAAGCTTGAGCCAAAACGATGTAGATTCATTGTCAGATCTACAATTGTGAGGAGCATTATGGAGCGTCGTCGTTTTCTCAAGTACACAAGTCTCGCTGCCACTGGATTGGTGTTTGCCGCTTGTAACTCAGGCGATTCGGGCAAAAAGAGCGCAAGCGACTCATCTTCCCCAAAACCCGGACATGATTTTGGCACTTTGGAGAAAACTGACTTGACTGTTGGTATTATTCCTGTCAGCGAATCTGCCCCTTTAGTTATTGCTAAGGAAAAGGGATTTTTCGAGCGTTACGGTATCAATGTCAACCTCAGTAAGCAACTCGATTGGCAAGCTGTTCAAGATGGCTTAATTGCAGGAAAATTAGATGCCTCCCAAGCATTATTTGGAATGCCAATGTTAGCTAAACTGGGTGCAGCTAAGGCTGATATGATATCGCTGATGGTGCTAAATCTGAATGGCGGGGGTATTACTCTTTCCCAAAAAGCTTGGGATGGTGGGATTAGGGCAGGAATAGAATACTTGACTTTTCCTGAATTTGCTGATGCTTACAGAAAATATATTAAAGCCTTTGAGGAAAAAGCAAAATTAGCTGTAGATTTCACTGTTTCGATGAATAACTACAACTATCGCTACTGGCTAGCGGCGATGGGGATTAATCCCAATAAAGATGTCGAAGTAATTGAGATTCCCCCATCCCAAATGGTTCACAAAATTAAGGCAGGGTTCATTGATGGCTACTGTGTGAGCGAACCCTGGAATCAACAGGCAATTTACGAAAAAACGGGATTTAGTAGTTATATCACTCCCACTATCTGGAAGGGACATCCAGGAAATATTTTAGCAACAATGGAGCCGTGGGTAAAAGAGAATCCGGTAACGGCTAGGGCTTTGGTGGCTGCCGTATTGGAAGCTTGCCAGTTTTGCGATCGCCCAGAAAATCGCCCAGAAATTGTGCAAATTCTCGCCCAAAGTAAGTATCTCAATACTGATGCTAAACCTGTGGGCGCTTCTTTAGATGGCACTTATAATTATGGTGGTTTTGATAATAAAAATCGAGTTAAATCAATTCCAGATTTTTACTTATTTAACTTCCGCGATACTAATTATCTCAAGCAGCCAAATAATGCTAATTATCCCTGGCGTTCCCATGGAGTTTGGCTCTTGACTCAGATGATTCGCTGGAATCATCTCGATCTGCAAGAATATCCTAAAGATGCTGATAAAATTATCGACAAAACTTATCCGTTGGAAATTTATGCGGATGTGGCACAAGCATTAAAAATAAAACTGCCCAGTGACAGGATGAAAGTGGAACCAGCAGAAGTCTTTATTGATGGACGTAAGTTCGATCCTAGTCAACCTGTCGAGTACTTGAATAGCTTTGATATTAGGGCATAGTATGGCTAATTGCTAATGCCAATTTAATTTATACATAATTTACGCTCAGAAACCCGGTTTCTCCAAAAAATTGTGGGTTTAGACGATTGAGGTTGACAAAGAAACCGGGTTTCTGACTCCCTCTGCGTAAGTCCGATTATCGCAGTTTGCACTCCCTACTCCCTACTCCCTACTCCCTACTCCCTACTCCCTACTTCTTGGTCAGAAAATGTTAACATTTATGACAACAGAGAGAGGAGATGGGAGTCTAAATGTTAGAGTCTTGAGTCAGTGGAGAAAAACTTCCCCACCTTAACTCCTGAGATTTAGCAATCCAAAATCTCTAAAAAAATGAGTATTTATGCTCAAAGATCTGGATAAAACCCTGGCAGAATTACTCAAGCGGGAACTGCCTTCAGATTTAATCTCATCATCAAATGGACAAGATGAGCCGCCGCAAGTTGAGATTAGCTTTGCCACGCCTGATTCACAGTTTGTCAGTAACGTTAAACTGCCAGCAATTGGTTTATTTCTCTACGATGTGCGAGAAAATCTAGGATTGCGTAATAATGAGTGGTCAGTGGAAAAGCAAAGTAACGGTACAGCCACTAAAAAGCGCCCGTCTGTAAGGGTAGACTGTTCTTATTTGATCACGGCTTGGCCTCTCAATCCATCTGATATTGAGACAGAACATTTGCTATTAGGTGAAGTGATGAAAGTGCTACTGCGGTATCGAAAAATTCCACAGGCAGTACTTCAAGGAAGTCTCAAAAATCAAGAACTTCCCTTAGTAGCATTCACTTTACGGCCTAGTTTATTGAATAGTTTGGGAGAATTCTGGCAAGCAATTGGTGGCAAGCCAAAAGCAACATTAAACTATACAGTGACGATCGCAATATCGGTGGATGAATCCGTGGAATCCTTGCCGTTAGTAGTGAATAAAGCAATTTAGTTGCCGAGGGGGTGAAAGATGTCGCAGTGGTTGAAGTTAGAGCCAAGACTACATCAGGTTGCGATCGCAGGGCAAGTGCGGGATCGAGAAACTAGTCAGCCCATCGATAAAGCCAGGGTAAAAATTGTTGGGATGCCAGATTTTCTCAAAACTAAACTGGCACTAAAAGCCAAACAATATGGCACTGACTGGGAAAAATTACCTGAACGAATTGACCAAACTTACAGTAAAATTGACGGTTTCTTTCACTTCCTAGATTTACCAGAGGGCAAATATAAATTAGCTGTTTCATTTCCCGGTACTGGTACGCGCTACGGCGGAGCAGAAAAAGAGGTAGGAATAGTCCATGACGGGGAGAAAATTAAATTGACTGCGGCAGATATTTCCTTGCCACCAACGGCACTAAAAGGCGAGGTAACAAATACCGATAATACTCCTGTAGTTATGGCGAAAATCCAAGTTGTGGGGAGTGGTGAATATATCTTTAGCGATGGGGAGGGAAAATATCTTTTCACTGGTTTAGAAGCATCGGAAACAAGACGCACCGTGCAAGTTTCCGCTCAAGGATATAAGTTAGTATCTAAAAGCGTCCAACTAAACCAGGGTAAAACCAAAATTATTAATTTCAAATTACAGAGCAAATCAACCACGACTGAAGCTAAAAAATAGGAGTAGCAAAAATGCCAAGTACTTATTATTCACCGGGCGTATATGTTGAAGAAATCCCTTCTGGTTCCGCTCCCATTGCTGGAGTAGGTACGAGTACGGCTGGATTTATTGGCGCAATTGCTAATAGTTCAGAAACAGAAACTCCTGTAATGTCAGTACCAGCAGGAGAAGTGATTCTTTGTACTAATTTCACTGAATTTAAAAAAGCATTTGGTGACTTTTCAGATATTCCCGGGCAGAATACACTGGCTCATGCAGTATACGGTTTTTTCCGGAATGGAGGTACGCGCTGTTATGTCGTGTGGGTAGATGGTACGGAGGAAACTATCGACTCTGCTTTAGAGCAATTTGAGGCAATTGATGAGATTGCAATTGTGGCTGCACCTGGGGTTACTAGCAAGACAGATTTAACTAAAATTATCGACCACTGCAAGGATAAAAATTTACAAGATCGTTTTGCCATTTTAGATAGTCCCGAAGAAGTTACAGATCTCGCCAAACTTACTCCAGGTACAGAAACAATGCCTGGTAATTCGGATTACGCAGCATTTTATTATCCATGGATTAAAGTTTTCGATCCAGCAAGTAAGGGAGAAAAATATGTACCACCCAGCGGACATATTGCCGGAATTTATGCTCGCGTAGATGCTCAAAGAGGAGTCTTCAAAGCACCTGCAAATGAAGTAATTTTAGGGGCGGTAGGATTAAAATACGAGGTAAGTAAAGCCAAACAAGCAGGATTGAATCCTCAAGGTATTAATTGCATCCGGAATATGAATGGGAATATTCGGGTATGGGGGGCAAGAACCCTTGGGGGAGATGCTAATGGCGAGTTCAAATATATTAGTATTCGTCGCTTATTTAACTTTTTGCGCGAATCCATTGATGAAGGTACACAGTGGACAGTTTTTGAACCAAATGCACCAGATTTATGGGCAAAAATTCGGCGGAATATCACCGCTTTCCTAACAACAGTTTGGCGGAGTGGAGCATTATTTGGCGATACACCAGAACAAGCATTTTATGTCAAGTGCGATGAAGAAACAAATCCCCCTGACGTGCGCGATAGCGGGCAGGTGATAACTGAGATTGGAGTAGCTGTAGTGAAACCAGCAGAATTTGTCGTTTTCCGCTTGAGTCAATGGACAGGTGCAGGTAAATAATGGCGACAAAATATCCCATACCTGGTGTTTATTTAGAACAGGTATTGCCCACACCTGTTTCTCAATTTCTCACGGGCGTACCTGTATTTTTGGGATTCACGGCAAAAGGTGACATTAATAAACCGACAATGCTGAATCTATGGTCGCAGTTTCCAGAATATTTTGGTGAGCGACAATCGGTGTCACCTAGTTATTTAGGTTATGCAGTCCGTGGATTTTTTGAAAATGGAGGTCATTTGTGTTATGTAGTATCTTTGGGAAATAAAGCTAGTTTAGCAGCTTTGGAGGCGGGGCTGGAAGCCTTAGAAGCCTTTGAAGAAATCGATTTGATTTGTGCGCCAGATATTATGGTTTTAAATCAAAGCGAGCAAGTGGCAGGACAAAAATCTATAATCAAACATTGCAAAAAGTTAGGGGATAGATTTGCCATTCTTGATGCCCAAAATGTGCCACCAAAAGAAATACACAAGCTCACCAGCAATAGTGCTGCTATGTATGCCCCCTGGTTAAAAGTGAAAAATGCCCAGGATTATGTGCCTCCATGCGGTTATATAGCTGGAATCTATGCTAGCAGCGATCGCGCGGGAGGCATCCACCAATCTCCAGCAAATTATGTTTTGGAGGGAGTATTAGATCTGAGTTTCCACTTTACCAAAGATGAATTAGAATATCTCAATCCTCAAGATGAAATAGGAGGTGTCAGTGTTAACTGTATTCGCGCTTTAATGGGGCGAGGAATTCGCATTTGGGGGACTCGCACTTTGAGCAAAGATCCCAATTGGCGTTATATCAACGTGCGACGACTATTTATCAATGTACGTCGTTGGATCGATCGCAACCTAGCTGATGTAGTTTTTGAACCCAATAACATTAAATTATGGGTACGAATTGAACGGGAATTAAATCATTATTTTGAAGCCCTGTTTGAGCAAGGTGCGCTAAAAGGAAGAACCACAGAAGAGGCATTCTACGTCAAATGTGATGCTGAAACTAACCCACCAGAATCGATAGATTCCGGACAAGTAGTAACCGAAATTGGTTTAGCACCAATTATTCCCAGTGAATTCATCATTATCCGTTTAATTCACGGCGCTACTGGAATTACTATCGCATAATTTTCAATTATTCATCTCAGGAGATTTTATGCCAAACACCAAAGCTCCCCATAAACCAGATCCCTATTATGGTTACAATTTTTATGTCGAATGGAATGGCATTATTCACGCCGGATTCCGAGAATGTACTGGATTAAATTCATCCCAAACAGCCACCGAATATCGAGAAGGAACCGATCCCCCAACCAAACGCAAACTAATCGGTTTAAACACCTATGGCAATATCACACTAAAACGAGGAATTACTAACAACGACGAACTCTGGAAATGGCGACAAAACTTAATGAAAGGCACTGCGGATCGCCGCGAAGTTTCCATTGTCCTATTAGACACAACAGGAGCCGAAAAAATTCGCTGGAATCTCACCAATTGTTGGCCTACAACATGGACAGGAGCCGAACTAAATGCCACCTCCGATGAAGTAGCTCTCGAAACATTAGAACTAGCTCACGAGGGAATTACAATAGATAAATGGTCTTAAATTATAGGACTTCTTAAATGGCTGGAACACAGCGATATCTATTCTATTCTTTGCGTACCTACTCTACGAGAAGCCGCTGCGCGTCTATGCGCTTTCCTTTGCGCCCTACTCTGGCGAGAAGCCGCTCCGCGTCTATGCGTTAAAAAAAACTGTGTTCCACCCACCTGAGAACCACTATAGGAACTAATTCATGATTCAGCAAACGGAATTTCCCTTTATCTTGCCCCAAGGATATCTAGACTCAGAAGGCAATATTCACCGAGAAGGAATCATGCGACTGGCGACAGCTTACGATGAAATTACACCTTTACGCGATCCGCGAGTCCAAGCAAATCCTGGCTATTTAGTAATTATTCTATTATCGCGAGTAATTACCCAATTGGGAACAGTAACACCAATAAATCCAAGGACAATTGAGGGTTTATTTTCCGCCGATTTAGTTTATTTGCAAGACTTTTATCAGCGGATTAATCAAAATGGTAATACTCGTTTCCAAGTCACTTGTCCCCACTGTCAAGGTGAATTTGAGGTAGAAACTGTCCCGATGGGGGAGTAACTTGCTACCCTTCAAATCGATTACTTGAGGAGGTAGCATATATTGCTTATCATTTTCATTGGTCTCACCCACAAATTATGGGGATGGAACATTGGGAAAGACAACAGTGGGTGGGTGAAATTGCTCGCATTAATCAGGAGTTAAAGGGGGAATAGGGAGTGGGGAATAAATTTTGTAAATGAGGAATTATCATGGCGACATTAGGATTAAATGCTGCTTTTGCTGCGGGAAGTCAATTATTGGGGATTCGTTTAGATCCTTATATTTCCTGCAATTTTTTAATAGAAATTGATGGGCTACTTACAGGTGGATTTACAGAGGTTACTGGTTTAGAAAGCGAAATTCAGTTGGAGGAATATCAGGAAGGTGGTATGAATGATTATGTTCATAAATTTCCTACTCGAACAGTTTATCCCAACTTAGTTTTCAGCCACGGATTGACAGCAATTGATTCTCTATGGGATTGGTATGAGTCGGCTAGTAAGGGAAAAATTAAGTTGCGCAGCGGTACGATTATGCTTTTAGATCCCAAGCGTTTACCGATTACTTGGTGGAATTTTAAGGATGCTTATCCTATTAAGTGGGTGGGACCTCAATTTGATGCTAGTAATGATACGCAAGTTGCTGTTGAAAGAGTTGAATTAGTCCATCGAGGGATTAGTAAACCTGCTTTGGCGCGAGGTTTAGCGGTGGCAAGAAGTATTGTTTGATATAGGGGGAGTAGGGAGTAGGGAGTAGTAATTTTGATTATTTATTGGTGCGGGATTACCGATGGTATCTATCTTAAAATTCAAAATATAAAATATTATGAATGATTCGGATGTTTTTGATTCTAAATTGCTTCAGCGATTGACTCGCCCCTTAGTGCAACCTGGGGTGATTAATGCGGGGATGGCTAGGGATATTATTTTGCGATCGCAAATTTTTGCTAATCGGTTACCTCTCATGGCAATTGCTCAACGCCATGGCAATATTACAGAGTCGCAAACTGAACAAATCCCTATTGTTTATGCTCAACGTCTTTTGCCTAAAACTGAAATAGTAAGTGATGTTTCTCATCAGGCAAATGCTAAGGCAAAAAATCCTCAAGGTGAGGGGAGTAAAATAACGGTAATCCAAGCTAAGTTTGCTTCGCCAACGTCGAGGAATTCTTTGACAGTTAATCCAGAGCAAAAGTCGGTTATTCCCGAAAATTCCACTAATTCTCTACCACTAGTAAATTTATTACCACCAAATTCTCCTGGAAATCGGGTAGCAGCAGAATCAGTACCGACTGTTTATCCTCAACCGTTGTCACCGGAAACAAGAGTTAGCGATATTTCTCTTCAAGCTCATAGACAAACCCCTCAAGCTGAGGAAAATAAAACCAGAGTATCTCAATTTGACAAAAACTTAGATGATACTCTTACTCCCCCCTTTCACAAGGGGGGTTGGGAAGGTGAAAACTTCAGCGAGAAACAAGTATCTTTGCCAACACAGGATGCTCCCAATCAAACAACGGTAATCCAAGCTAAATTGGCTTCACCAACACCGAGGAATTCTTTAAAAATTAATTCACAGCCAGAGTCAGTTATTCCCCAACCCCAAAATCAGACTAATTCTCTGCCACTAGTAAATTTATTACCACCAAATTCTCCTCTGAATCAGCCTAACCCAGGAGCAGAATCTCTACCGATTGTTTATCCTCAACCTTTATCACCAGAAACAAGACTCAGCGATATTTATCTTCAAACTAATAGACAAAATATTCAAGATGAGGCAAGTAATCCGGAGCCACAGCCCCCAAATTCCACCAACTCTCTACCAATTGCCAGTCCATTTTTAGCAAATTCTCCTCAGAATAGTTTAGAGTCGGCATCCATACATATTGGATATGCTAAATCTATAAAAATACCACCCAATTACATGGCGGAGCAAGGTAATTTGCTATCGGGAGAGATACTAATTATTTATCCTAAATCTCGCCATGATGAGAGAGAAAATAAACCGGGAGCATCCCACTTTGGCAAAGATACTCATTTTTTGCCCCCCTTTTCACCCCCCCAGCCCCCCTTGTCAAAGGGGGGAGAAAGAATACAACCTGTATTTCTTCTAAATCGGGATGCTCCTAATAAGCCAACTGCTAAGGCAATGGCGAGCCAAACCACCATCAAGCCCCCAATTCAGCCACCACCACTGCCAAAATTAATCGTGCGAGAAATCAATATGAATTCGGCTAAAGTCAATACACCTTTAGTCTTTGCCCATCCATCTGTAACTCCATCACAAGCTGCACTAGAAATGCCCAATAGAGGAAGAGAATCAGTTTCCAGTAGGGAAATCAATCCAGAGATAGCGCCTGTTACTTCTCAATCCTATCCCATTCCGCAAATACAAGTCAAGCCTTATCAGGAGGCAAGTGCCCAAATCGATATCGATACTTTAGCCGCTAAAGTTGAACGAAAATTGATGCGAAAATTAATCGTCGAAAACGAGCGAAGGGGAGGAAAATTATGAAATTAGAGAAATTAAAGATATTAGTGGAAGAAAGTTTGAGTAATGGTAAACCTCAATTCGATACCATCAATCCGATTGAAGTGCTATTCAATCCTAACCGAATAGAAATTAGCAAAATTGGCTGGAAGCAAGGTTTTGGTGGCACTTTGACAGCAGCGGATCAACCAGCTACCTTAAGTGTAGAGCTATTTTTTGACACTAGTTTAGTCGGCTTAAAATCCAGCGATTTAGGTTCGTTAATTCCGACGATTCCTAGCCTTTCATTACTGCCAGATATTGCAATTATTCAAGACGTTCGTAATTATACAAAACAAATTTATAGCCTTACAGAAAAAAAAGGAATTCTCGGTAATCGCCCACCTATTTGTAAATTAGTCTGGGGTACTAATACAGTTTTATTCCAAGGTGTTCTCAAACAATTAACTAAAAGCTATACTAGATTTCTGGAGGATGGAAAACCTGTTCGTGCTACTCTAAATTGTTCTTTTGAAGAGTGGGAACCCCCAGAAACAAAGCAAAAGAAACTCAACCCAATTGACGATCCAATTCGCATTGTTAAGCGTGGTGAAACATTGAGTAGTATTGCGGCTGAGGAATATAACGACCCAAGTTTGTGGCGAGTCATTGCTACTGCTAATAAGCTTAATAATCCCAGAAGATTGACTCCCGGACAAAGCTTAATAGTTCCCCCGTTACCAGCAAATAGTATAACATAAAGGAGGTGGTTTATTGAATGTCTGAACCAAAAAATGCTGAAAAACTTAGCCCAAAACTGAATATTAAAATTAATGGTGAAGATTTGGATTTGCCCGCTAAGTTTGCTATCCAAAAAGTGGAAGTTTCTGAAGATTTAGAAGCAGTAGGGATGTTTAGCTTCCAGATAATTGCCTGGGATATGGTGAAAAACAAAGTAACTTGGATAGATAGCGAACTATTTAATATTGGTAATCTGATTGAAATTCAGATGGGGTATCATAATTTTTTTAAAACGCTAATTGTCGGCGAAATTATCGGGTTAGAGCCAGAATTTTCACAAGAATCTCCGTCAATGTTGGTGGTGCGCGGTTACGATTTGGGACATCGATTGATGCGGGGACGGAAAACGCGCTCTTTTCGCCAAATGAAAGATAGCAGTATTGTCGAGCAAATTGCCAGAGATTTAAGCATCGCTGTGAAGGTAGAAGATACAAAAATTAAATCTGAATATGTTTTACAACATAATCAGACAGATTGGGAGTTTATTCAAGATAGAGCCAAGCGAATTGGGTATGAAGTAATCTTGATAAATAAGACATTGAATTTTCGAGCCAAGCAAAATAATAAAGCCAAGGTGTTAACATTAAAGTATCCCGATGATTTGTTAGATTTTTCACCGCGTCTGAGTACTATCGCTCAAGCTGGGGAAGTGGAAATTCGGGCTTGGGATTTTAAGGAGAAAAAGGCAATTGTCGATCGCACAATAGCTGACAATGAAAAGAGTACAATGGGCAAGACTAGTGGTGCGATCGCAGTTACGCGAGAATTTGGTAGAGTAAGTCAATCTATTGTCACTCAACCTGTCCATAGCAAGGAAGAAGCAAAGCAGATTGCTTTAGGACAATATCAGGAAATGGCACTGACTTACATTACGGGTGAAGGTAGTTGTTTGGGTAATCCAGATTTACGGGCTGGGCAGGTGATTGAAATTACTGGTATTGGTGAGCGTTTTAGTGGACTTTATTATGTCACAGCAACAACTCATACTTATGGCAGAGAGGAGGGTTATCAAACTCAGTTTACAGTTAAAAGAGATGCGACAAATTATTAATAGGGAGTGGGGAG
>NZ_JAMZMM010000520.1 GCF_024178385.1 Limnofasciculus baicalensis BBK-W-15
GGAATGGGGAATGGGGGATAGGGAAAAGAATCCTGTAGGATCTGTAAATTCTGTCAATCCTAATCGGGAATGGGGAATGGGATTCTCTGGTGAGAGGCTTTCTGGGATCGGCTCCCGGTTTTCCTCACCCTTTTGCCACTCCCCATTCCAAAAAACTCACTCCAAAAAACCCACTCCAAAAAACCCACTCAACTCTGCTTGGGCATTAGTAGAAGAGGATGGTAGGTTTTTGGGATTGCTCAATAGCTGGCAACTATTAAAATCCTTGGCAGGAAAGTTTAGAAGCAACGATAGCCCAGCGATTGCGGAGGCACAACCCCCACCCTATATCAATTTGCGATCGCTAGATCGGGGGGAGATGGGAGAGAGGGGGGAGATAACTTCATCTGAACCCCTTAAGCCCCTGCTCCAACTTTTGGAACAATTGCCTTTACCCTTAAGCTTACAAACAACTACCGGGGAAATCCTCGGAGAAAATCTGGCTTGGCGTGAGCTGATTCCGACATCGCCAGACTCGATTGGAGCGTTGACGGCTACTCAGTTTGAAAATCCATCCCCATATAGTAAGTATCCAACAGAAGAGGTAGAACTCTGTTACTGCCCTAGCGCACATTCCCTCTTATTGGCAACAGCCGTACCACTTTTGAGTCTCAGTTTGACACCAACCCCGATCGTAACTCAGGATATTCCATCGGATATCTCAATAAAAAATTACGATCGCATTCTTTCTTTCACCAAAATTCCTCTTTCCCCATCACTTTTTCAGGAAGAAGTCAAAAGTCAAAACGGACTTCGTCCCGCTGCGCTAACAAAAGTCAAAATTCAAAGGGAACAGGAAACAGTAAAATCCCTCTACCCAAAAGAATGGGATTTTAAATTATCTTCCCCCCATTCACCATCCTCTGACATCTTACCTCTCACCTCTTCTTTATGCTTAGTCTTAGCTCAAGACACTACAGAGCAACAGGAAGTTGCTAAAGAATTAGTAGCCAAAAATGCGGATTTAGTCCACCTAAACCGACTAAAAGATGAGTTTTTAGCCTGTATTAGTCACGAACTAAAAACGCCAATTACAGCAATTTTGGGGTTATCTACCCTTCTGAAAGATCAAGGATTAGGTGCCCTCAACGATCGTCAAGCTAGGTACGCTCGGTTGATTTATCAGAGCGGTCGTCAGCTGATGATGGTGGTTAATGATATCCTAGATTTAACTCGTATAGAAACCGGACAACTGGAACTTACCTTAGAGCCAGTCCAGATTAAGACAGTTTGCGATCGCGCCTATAACCAAGCCCAACAAGCCCACCGCGATAAAGACCAAAAGTATGAAGCAGGCGCTCCAGAAATTCCATTTACTTTAGAGATTGAATCGGGATTAGAAATGATTATTGCCGACGAATTGCGATTGCGGCAAATGCTCGTACATCTATTATCTAATGCCCTCGAATTTACAGAATCTGATGGTGGAATTGGATTAAAAGTCAAGGCTTTTGCAGGCTGGGTAGCTTTCACAGTTTGGGATACTGGTATTGGTATCCCCGCCGAAAAACAGCACCTCATCTTTCAAAAATTCCAGCAATTAGAACATCCCCTGACTCGCACTCATCAGGGTACTGGTTTAGGATTATTCTTAACTCAACGCCTCGCCCGTTTGCACGGTGGCGATGTTTCATTTATTTCCAAAAGTGGTGAAGGTAGCGATTTTACTCTTCTGCTTCCACCTTGTCCACCTCAAGAAGAAACCTTTGCTGGATTGTGCCATCCCCAAGTTCCCATCCGCAACCGTTTGGTGTTAATTGTCGAAACGGTAGTTGGCTACTTGGAGGATTTGAACGCACAACTTGAACGTTTAGGTTATTGGGTAGTTATTGCTCGCTCTGGTATGGAAGCCATTGAAAAAGCTCGCCGATTGCAACCCTCTGTTATCTTCCTCAATCCCCTCCTACCTCAACTTTCTGGCTGGGATGTCTTGACTATCCTCAAATCTGATATTCACACCAGTCACATTCCAGTTTTAGTCACAACAACTCAGGCAGAAAAAGAGCTAGCATTAGCTCACAATGCTGATGGTTTCTTAAGCTTACCTGTACAAGAATCAGCTCTTTTGCAAAGCTTAACTCGCTTAGGCAAACATCATTATAAGAATAGCACCACTCTGACTATTCTGTACCTGAGTAGCGGGTTAGAGAATACTGTTTTGCACTCCAATCAGCTAATTTCTCAGTTAACCGATGAATTGAGAATTGAGCATTCACAACTGCAATACCGCATTCTGGAAGCTGACGATTTAGATCAAGCAGAATTATTAGCTAAGGTTTGGCGGCCAGATATCGTTTTACTTGATGGTATTGGCATCACCGATCCGGTATCATACTTACAAGCTTTCTCCTTAGAACCTAGTTTGGCTTCTTTACCCCTAGTCACTCTAGATTGCCAGATTACCCAAGCCGCTAATCAAGTGAGTGGTCTTTCAGTTTATCCCTGTTTAGCAATTGATGACCAGCATAAAGTTAGCGCGTTAATGGAAGTTATTCAAGTGGCGGCTGGACTTAGTTGTCAGTACAGTATTCTTGTTATGGATATTGGTAATGGTAAGGAAGGTGAGGAGATGAGTGAATCTCCCCTTTCTCATCCTCTCACTGTCCTCTCTCCGTGGCTGCAAGCACTAATGCAATACTTACACACTGCTGGTTTTAGAAGCTTTCTATCCCGCTGTTGGACAGATGTATATGCTCAACTTGAAGAGCAAACGGTTGATTTACTCCTGATTCGTTTAAGTAACATTAGCAATCCAGGGGGACTGAAAGAAGAACTAATTCGTTTACAAGAGTTCCCACATTTACCGCCAATTCTAGTACTAGATCGCCGATTAGAAGCTAATAAAATGAAGGAATCTGTCCATAACTATGACAATTCTTTAGTTGAATTAGAGTCCCAATTAGAATCTGTTGCTACTCATATTATGCGAGGTGATTCCCATTCCATGAGTGAATTATTGGAGCAAATTCATCAGGCTTTCGCTAATTGAAGCGACTCATCTTATAACAATGCCAGAGTTGGATTTATGTTGTAGTTGGGGAAAATTTGGTTAAATTGGGCTAGGTTAAGTTCTATATGTTGAGTTAATATTGAAACCGATTAAATTTGGTGATTTCAGTCCGTTTTAACTGAGATCTTGCACCATTCTCAATAAGAGGCAGAGCCTCCGGTTTATTGC
>NZ_JAMZMM010000521.1 GCF_024178385.1 Limnofasciculus baicalensis BBK-W-15
CTGAGCCAGTTACAGCAGTTACTGATACTCCAACTGAGCCAGTTGCAGCAGTTACGGAGCCACAAACCGAGCCAGTTGCAGCAGTTACGGAGCCACAAACCGAGCCAGTTGCAGCAGTTACGGAGCCACCCACTGAGCCAATTACAACTATCTCTACCGACGAAGCCTCAACTCCAGTAATAGTTGCTGCTGCTACCGATATCCCAACTTCAGTAACCGAGTACACCGACGATACTACAACTGAACCGACTGAGTATCCTGATGAGACGGATGAAACCAATCCCAATCAACTCGGCTACATCCCTTACTATTACAATGAGAACTTAACTGAAGCAGAAAAAAACGGTCAACAAACCTGGTATTTTTGGACAGGAGGTAACGAAAAATTCTTCCGAGATCAAGCCAAGAGTACCGATGGAGAAGTAGACTTTTTCAGTCTAGTAGATGCCCGTCCCGCAGACGACTCCTTACCACACAATCCCCACCTACAACGGAACAATCGTTTCAAAGCAATTGGGATGATTAACGATCCTACTTGTGAAGCAGCGACTGAACCAGATGAGTATGGCTTGTGGATAGATAAATGTAAAGATCCCCATTCAGCAGGGATTATGGGAGCCAGAAAATTCCCCAATCCAAATTTTAATCCAGCTACATGGGATGTCGCCCAATACTATCAAAAAGGTTCCCAAATTGAACCACCTTATCGGATTGGTATATCCTGCGGTATTTGCCATATTGCATTTGATCCTCTCAAACCACCCGCAGATCCCGAAAAACCCCTGTGGGAAAATTTAGTATCAGCCCTAGGAAACCAATATCTCAAAGAAGGTGCATTATTCGGTGCCAATATCCCCGATAACGATTTCCGCAAACAAGTACTAAATACACAACAACCAGGCACATCAGATACATCTCGTATCGCCACGGATCATATTAATAATCCCAATGCGATTAACCCAATTTTCAACTTAGCAGATCGACCGCGAGTTGAGGAAGTAATGAACGACGGAACAACCCGTGCGGTTCCCCACATCCTTAAAGATGGCGCAGATTCTGTTGGCGTTGCCCTTGCCTCCCTGCGAGTTTATGTCAATATCGGGATGTGTTCCGATTATTGGCTTACCCTCCACGATCCATTATTAGGCAGAACCGCACAAAAACCCTTTGACATTGAAAAAGCCAAAGCCGAGTGCGAATATTGGCCGAAAACAGAAGCGCGGATGGCAGATGCAGAAGCTTTTCTGAAAACCCTAATACCAATGCACCTAAAAGATGCACCGGGAGGAGAAGCTTATCTAACTAAAGACGCAACAGTTTTAGAACGCGGTAAAATTGTCTTTGCTGATACTTGTGCCACTTGTCACTCCAGTAAAAAGCCACCCGCAGAAATTATTGCCGATCCAGAACAAACAAAGCAGTGGTATCGTGATTCAGTATTAAGTTCTGATTTTCTCGATCGCAACTTCTTATCTGATGACAAACGTTATCCAGTCACTCTCATCGGTACTAACGCCTCACGGGCACTAGCAACCAATGCGACAGAAGGTCATGTTTGGGCACAATTCTCATCTAAAACTTACAAAGAATTACCCTCACCAGGTACTCTTACACTGGAGAATCCCTTTAACAAAGACAAGCCGATTAATTTTGAAGTACCTGATGGCGGAACAGGCTATTATCGCACCCCATCTTTAATCAGTATGTGGGCAATTGCTCCCTATTTCCACAATAATAGTCTTGGCACTTACAATGGAGATCCTTCAGTAGAAGGGCGGATGGCGGCCTTCCAAGATGGAGTGGAAAAACTACTTTGGTCAGAGAAACGCGATGGGCTAAAATCCATCAAACGGACAGGAGAAGAAACCAAATTACAACTGCGCAAACTGACAGTATCGGTTCCGAAAGGTACGCCGATTAACTTACTAGCGAATTTAGATCCGCGCAATACACCGCGAATTTTACAGCGGAAGCTGGAATCAGATTTAGGTGGTAAAATTGCTGGTTCTTTAGTCCCATTAGTGCCAAAGAAAGTCCTGGTTCATACTTTGTTAAAGTCAAATCAGTCTCCTGATTTTATTGAAGATCGTGGACATGCCTTTGCTGCTGATTTGTCTGATGAAGATAAGTTAGCACTGATCGAATTCCTCAAGACTTTGTAGTGAATTCAATATTAAAGGATGAAGGATAACGCTAAAAAATAGTTTTATCCTTCATTTGGCTCAAGCATGAAATAGAAACCCGGTTTCTTTAAGAAACCGGGTTTCTAATAATGATTTGTAGCCTTAATGTCAAACTTTCTTTTTTCCCCAATCTCGCCATTCCCTTATCTCCCCATCTAATCTATCTACTATCTTTGAGAGCCACTCGGTATGATAAATTAGGTAAACATACTCTAGCGCTAGGCTTATTTATGATTGGAACAACTGAAGTGCCTAGCTCTATAACAAACAACAAACAACCAATAACAAACTTCAATCCAACTTTAACCACCATTGATGCTCGCACTTGAAACCTGATTTCTGCCAAACGGCCAAATCTACATCCGTTAGCTGAGTCAAATCAGAACATTTAGGCTCAATAACCTGACTCAATACCGCCCAACCCAAACTGCGAATTACATCAACCCCAGTTTTCAACCATGATTCCCTGTTACCAGGAATCCCCAACTCCTTAACCGCATACACATCCACCCAAATCCCATGAGCGCCCAGGATAATCTGTGCCATCCACTTTGCTCGCGGTAAATGAGTAGGGGAAGTAATTAAGATAAGTTTACGAACACCCCACCGACCCAGAATCGGCAGATTATAATAGAAATTATCGAAAGTAGAATCAGCACATTTTTCCAACCAAACTTGCCGGATAGGAGCCTTAAACTTTTGAAAAATTAGTAAAATACAGGGATCTGAGGAGCCATGGGAAATCAAAACTCTTGCCTCTGGATGCTCTTTAACTAACTCAGCAACATAGACTTCCCGACGAAGACTACCCCCTAGTACAAAGAATGTATCAACTGGACTGGAGGCAGCCCAAATCAGTCTCAGGGTGTTAATTATCAGCAAAATGCCAAGAAGTGTGCCTACAATCAATATCCCTAAGCGAAGCCGCCGCAGCCGCCGATTCCTAAAACCAATCTTTCCCATCGCCCCTTCCTCATTTTCCCTCTTCTAACCCCTAACCCCCTCTATCCCCCCATCTCATCTCTCACCC
>NZ_JAMZMM010000097.1 GCF_024178385.1 Limnofasciculus baicalensis BBK-W-15
CCATAACAGAAGCAGCGGGACGGGCAAAAATCATTCTTCCGGCTGAAGTCTGTAAGGCGGATGTGACAATTACCCTTACTTCACTGCCCTGATATTGCCGTCCTTCTTCCACCACAACCATGGTGCCATCTCCCAGATAGCCAATGCCTTGGGTAGGTTCTTTACCTTCCTTAAGTATTTTCAGGTCTAAACCGTCACCTGGCAGGTAAATCGGACGGACTGCCTGAGCGAGGTCATTCACATTCAGGACGGGGACTTTCTGTAAATTAGCGACTTTACTCAGGTTATAGTCATTTGTCAAGAGCATACCGTTGATTTCCTGGGCAAAACGCACTAATTTGGCATCTACGGTGTGAATATCCTCGTAATCTGCTGGGTGAATGACGAGACGCTCCGGGAAAGCTTTTTGCATCTGCTTCAAAATATCCAACCCCCGTCGTCCCCGGGCACGCTTTTGGTCGTTAGCAGCATCTGCTAGCTGCTGTAACTCTTGCAAGACAAACTGAGATACGAGGATTTGACCTTCAATAAAACCAGTCTTGAGCAATTCCTCGATGCGACCATCAATAATGCAGCTCGTATCTAAAATCTTACTAGATGCCGATTTCAGCGTACCTTCTGCCACTAAAATGGATTCCAGGCTATTAGGGTTAATCAGCCGGAGGAAGGTTCGACCATGAGTATCAGCCAGACTAACACCCAAGAAGGCGAACATGATACTCCCTAAAATTCCTGCTATGGGCTTAATAAAGGAAAACTCCGAGGGGAAAGGGAGCAAGAAAATGGGAGCCAGCATTAAATTAGCTAACAGGAGTCCGATGACCAAACCGACGGCTCTAGTTAAAATTACCTCAATGGGTAGTTCGCGCACCCGCGCTTCCAAGCGACGATAGGTGACTTGGACAGTTAACCCAACCCCAAAGCCAATTAGGGCTGCAAAGCCTGCTGTAATCCAGCGCAAAGCCTCGATATTGCTCACCTGCTCCTGTACGGAGTTTGGCAACAACTGAACGCTATCGAAGCCTACGCCTGCGGCTGCTAGGATAAATAGAAGAATAATGACAAAATCAAGCATTGTTTCGCTCCGAATAATAGATTTGGCAATTCCTGAAGGAATTTAGTAGGCAGAAAATGATACTTAGCGATCGTATTCATTATATCTTTTCGAGGATTTTATCTTGCGATCGCTATTAGTATATATTGATTCAATAGCTAAAAAAACTAATTTAATTAACAACTGTTAATCAGAGATTAAGAATTGACTAGATAAGTTAAGGCGGGTAACCAAAAGCAAGTGTTAGATCGTTCAAACCAATCGATTATGTGTGACAAGCCGACTTCCGCCTACGTTCACATTCCCTTCTGCCGCCGTCGGTGCTACTACTGTGATTTTCCCATATCTGTGGTAGGCGATGGCCAAACAGGCAGTAATTCTCATCCGATCGCAGAATATGTGGCAGTATTATGTCGAGAAATCAAGATCGCACCTACTCTCAATAAATCTTTACAAACTGTTTTCTTTGGTGGTGGTACGCCTTCCCTCCTATCGGTGGCACAGCTACAACAGATTATTGATACCTTGGATGAGCATTTTGGTATTGCTGAAGGTGCTGAGATTTCCATGGAAATGGACCCAGGCACATTTACCAAAGAGCAACTTCAAGGATACCGGAATGCGGGGGTAAATCGCATCAGTCTAGGGGTTCAGGCATTTCAGGAACAACTACTAGTCGCTTGTGGGCGATCGCACGACCTTAATGATATATTCGCTGCTGTAGAATTAATTCGCCAAGTGGGGGTTCCCGACTTTAGCTTGGATTTAATTTCGGGATTGCCCCATCAAACTATGGAAGAGTGGCAAGCATCTTTAGTAGCAGCGGTGGAGATTGCCCCGAACCACATATCTTGTTATGACTTAGTGGTAGAACCAGTTACAGCTTTTGGACGGAAGTATAATCCCGGACAAAATCCTTTACCTGCCGATGAGACAACTGCTGACATGTATCGCCTCGCCCAGCAAATCCTCACGAGTGCGGGTTATCAGCATTATGAAGTATCCAACTATGCTTTGCCCGGTCATCAATGTCGTCACAATCGGGTTTATTGGGAAAACCGCCCTTATTACGGATTTGGGATGGGGGCTGCTAGTTATGTGGGGGGGTGTCGGTTCACTCGACCTCGTAGGAAAGATGAATATTATAGCTGGGTAGAGGAATTTATTAAAGCGGGTGGGGTTTTGGCTGGTGGGGAACTTTCTGAAAATGATGTATTGTTAGAAACTTTAATGTTAGGAATGCGCTTGGCTGATGGTTTGAGTTTGGCTGGGTTAACAGAGGAGTTTGGGGAAGAGATTTTAGCGGAAATTTGGGTAACGGTGGAGCCTTATTACCGCAAAGGTTGGGTGGAAGTTATGGGGATAGAGGGTCAAGTTTTGGGAGTGGAATTGGTGGGGGATTTGCCGATGGATGGGTGGTTGAGATTGAACGATCCGGAGGGTTTTTTGTTTTCTAATAGTATTTTGGCTGATTTATTTAGTCGGCTGGGGGAGGGGTGAGGGAGAAATGTGCGTACATTAACACCCGACAGGGATTTTAATCCCTGTCTAATAGCTAAAGTCGGTTGAAACCGACTGGAAGATTATCGCAGTAACCAAGGAGGTTAGGACATCCTTAAACGCCAGAAATATTTAACTGCTTGCTGTGAAAAATTGACTTTTGAATGGGTGACTTTTACTATATTTTTCAATTTTTACCATAATTTTAGTCAGTTTTAACTGACTTTAGCTATATTCTACCGCTGCTACCCGAAAAATCGACTAATCTGAAAACAGATTCATTAAAATCAAACTTCCAGGGCGTAACCCCAACCATGTTTAAACTTATCAACAAAATCAGAAAACCCTTATTCCTTTTCCCTTTTACCCTATTCCTCACCCTCCTCCTTTGTCTCCCTTGGGTGAGTGCCCAAGAAATACCCAAGCCAAAAGCCCAACCTTGGCAAATTGATGGGATAATTGCGGCACTTGATGACAGTTATCCAAAAGTGAAGCAATATGCTTTCTGGAAATTAACAGAATATGAACGGCAAGATTTGAAAGCGATGCTGAAGAAACCAGAGAATATCGCTTTGATAGCTGTTAACTTACTTAGAGATGAAAAGGTTGACTCATTTATTCGTGGCGATGGAGCAATAGCTATAGTAAATAGATGAAAAGGTTAACTCAGATGTTCGCAGCAATGCAGCAAAAGCTATGACAAATATGGGTTCAGTCGCAGCCGAATATATACCCGATATCCTCAACTTCCTCAGATTGGAAACGAGGAGATATTTCCTTACTGGAAACTCACTATAATAACCTGAAGAATGGCGGATATAAGCAAGCGGATACGGTGCTGTCAGCGATGAATAATTTGAAAGTTTTGCGGTAATTTGATAACGGCTTATCAAAAGAGAATAATAACTATGACACTCAAAGACGGAAGGTTGGGAACAGGGGTTATAACAAAAATCTCTAGAAATTGCGATGGATGAATTATATCTGGGTGTGAGTTTGGCGCTCTAAGCGTTATGATGACAATGGTTCAATTTACAGAAAGCCCTGTGTATGAAATACCCTTACACCTCCAAACTTATTGAGTATCTAGCACCAGAAATCAATGCCCGTGTGGAACTTGAGCCTGAGTTTGAGTTTGCTGGAGAAATAATTTTCTCAAATGGCAGGAAGCATTTGTTCAGAAATACCGATCTCAATATTAATTTAGCAGGTGCAGGCGGGATTGCTAAGGATAAAGGATACACAAGTTATCTCCTGACAAAGTACGGATTTAGAGTTCCTCGTGGTCAAACTTTTTTTTCAGAAAGGCTTCTGCCCAATCTCGACATAGATAAACGACGCGATATTGAATCAGCCTGTAAGTATGGGTATGAGATGGGATATCCAGTCATTGTTAAGCCCAATAACCTTAGCCAAGGCGCACTTGTCTGCAAGGTTCATAATGATGACGATCTGCGCTCAGTTGCTGAGATGATCTTTGAAAGAACAAATGTAATGCTGGTTCAGGAATTATGTATTGGAAAAGATTACCGTATTGTAGTTTTGGGAGATGAAATTATTTCAGCATATCAACGTTTGCCCCTCACTGTGACTGGAGATGGTAAATCTACAATTGAATCTCTTATTCTCCAGAAACAATCTAAATTTCCGGATTTAGGTCGTCCTAATGCTGAGATTCGGCCAGAAGATTTTCGGATTTGGGCAAAATTAGAGTATTTGGGCTTAACTAGAGATAGTGTTATATCGAAGGGAGAGAGTCTAATTTTGCTTGATAACGCTAACTTGTCTACAGGGGGAGATGCCATTGATGTAACGGATACTCTACACTATTCTTACGCTGATTTAGCTATCAAAATTGCCAAAACCATGGGCTTGCGGCTGTGTGGAGTTGATATTATGTGTCCAAACGCTGAAGAAACATTATCAGAAAATTACTGGGTAATTGAAGTGAATGGCGCACCAGGACTTGACAACTATGCGGCAATTGGAGACGATCAAACTGAACGTGTAAAAACTCTATATAGAAAAGTCCTGAAGTTTCTGGAACAAAATGCAGCATTTTGCTTCTAGTCTAGATTCCGGTTACAGTTTCCATGGACAGACTAAAGACTAACTATTGAATAATTTTCTGAGGATAATGATTGACAACAGGGAAGAAGTATTACTTACTTATCAAAAGCTAGAAGATGATTTGACAAATCTGATTCCTAAAGTTCGTTTTAACAAAGACATTAATATGAAGTTAGAACGGATTACTCATCTTATGGAAGTTTTGGGAAATCCCCATAATTCCTTTAAGTCAATCCATGTTGGCGGAACTTCAGGCAAAGGCTCTACCTCAATGCTGATTGCCTCAATTCTCACCGCCCAAGGGTATAAAACCGGGCTACATTTATCTCCACATTTACAGATTATTAATGAGAGATACCAGATTAATTGTCAGCCAGTGGCAACAACTAAACTTGCAGAGATATTTGAACGAGTAAAACCAGCTATCGATCGAGTTGCGCGAGACAACCCATTCGGTAAGCCCAGTTACTTTGAAGCGCAAGTAGCTTTGGCATTCTGCTTGTTTGAAGCCCAACAGGTTGACGTGGCAATTATCGAAGTAGGTTTAGGAGGAAGGCTTGATGCAACCAACCTATTGTCCTCACAAGTATCAGTCTTGACAAGCGTAGGTTTAGATCATACAGAAATTCTGGGAGATACTATAGAAGAAATCTCCCAAGATAAAGCTGGCATTATTAAAGACAGTCAAAAGGTAGTATGTGGATTTTCTCAAGAAACTACCCAAGAGATTGTTAAACAACGCTGCCAAGAGAAAAACGCTGGTTTGTGGCAGTTGGGAAAAGATTTTACATTTAGTTTTAACTGTGGTTTATTAACCGTAAACCTTCCAGATAAAGTCTACGATAACTTATCTCTAAAGATGCTGGGAGAGTTTCAGGCATCTAATGGAGCTTGTGCCGTTGCAGCAGCCTATCTATTTTTACAAGGCAAAGTATCTGATATTGCTGTGAAAAAAGGATTAGCCATCGCCTCGATTCCCGGCAGAATGGAAATATTACAAACCCAACCACTTGTAATACTTGATGGCGCTCACAATCCAGATAAAATGGCATCGGCTTCACGGGCAATTAATAATTTATTTGGTGACAAAGAAAAAATTGTGGTTTTTTCTCTGAAAGAGGGGAAAGTCGCTAAAGATATATTGCCTTGTCTTCTGGTTAATACCAAGTCTATAATAGTGACGGCATTTCGGATTAAAGGGCTATGGGAACCCTGTTCACCTGAAGAGTTGGCGGAGATTATTAAGAGTATTAATCCAAACCTGCCATCCTCGATCATTCATAACCCAATAGACGCTGTTAAGTACGCTGTGTCTAGTGCCAAGCTAAATGATTTGGTATGGATAACTGGATCTCTATATCTTGCTGGAGACATCCGCGAGTATTGGCATCCCGCATCCGCATTAATCATGGCAGCAGAAGCGGAGGCAATATAACCCACATATCGAAGTAAAAGATGCTGCAACTCAAGAAGTGGTAACGGCAGTTGATGGTATCATTTCATCGTTGTCTTTTCCCGATCTGGCGATCGAGGTGCAGCGATTATTTAGCTAGATAGGCTCAAACTTCTTCTATTTTCAAGTTATGCTGAGAGCGATCGCACTTCTAATTTATCCAAATTCCTCCCATGAATACTCAAACAACATCTCCAAGCCTTCTAAAACCCTTTAAACTGGGAGATTTACTCTTAAAAAACCGGGTAGTGATGGCTCCGATGACGCGAGCTAGAGCAGGTGAAACGCGGATGCCTAATACCCTAATGGCAAAGTATTACGCTCAGAGAGCCGGAGCAGGTTTAATTGTTACAGAGGCTACCGTGATTTCTGCTCAAGCTAACGGCTGGGTGAATACGCCCGGTATTTATTCAGATGAGCAGGGCGAAGCTTGGAAAGAGGTGAAGGCTGCTGTTGGCGAAACACCGATTTTCTTGCAGCTTTGGCACTGCGGGCGAGCCTCCCACAGTAGCTTTTATCCAAATAATCAATTGCCAGTTGCACCCTCTGCGCTCAAAATAAATGGCGACGAAATTCATACCCCCATCGGTAAACAACCTTACGAAACTCCCCGCGCTCTAGAAATAGATGAAATACCGCTAATTGTAGAGGATTATCGCAAGGGAGCAGAAAGGGCAAAAATGGCTGGTTTCGATGGTGTGGAAATTCACGGTGCTAACGGCTATCTAATCGATACATTCCTGCAATCTAAAACTAATCACAGAAGTGATGCCTACGGCGGTGTAGTCGAAAATCGCTATCGTTTTCTTAAGGAAATTGTCGAAGCGATTCTGACAGTTTGGCCAGCCAATCGAGTTGGAGTTCGGCTGTCTCCTAACGGCGTTTTCAATGATATGGGTTCGCCAGATTATCGAGAAACTTTTCTCTATGTTGCTGAACAGTTAAATCCTTACAATTTAGCTTATCTTCACTTGATGGATGGTTTGGGTTTCGGTTTTCACGAATTGGGAGCGCCGATGACACTAGGGGAGTTTCGGGAGGTATTTTCAGGACCGCTGATCGGCAACTGCGGATATACTCAGAAGGATGGTGAAGCTGCGATTTCTAGCGGAGTTTCTGACTTAATTGCTTTTGGTCGTCCATTTATCAGTAATCCCGATTTGGTAGAGCGTTTTGCCCACAATTGGCCACTCAATCCACCTGCTGAAATGTCTGCCTGGTATTCTTTTGGTCCAGAAGGTTACACTGATTTTCCGACATATCAGGAATCTCAAGCTGTTTCTTAAATCTTAGCTGAATTAAGTTGCGATAGCGTAAGCGTTGCTCGGCGTTAGCCTAGCGCTGCTGGAAGCAGATTGCTCTTAATTAGGTCAACCTAATTAAATCCAAAACCCTCTTCTATTAGATTACCGATTTCTTGAAGAAGTCGGTAATCTCGGTATTCTGTTTTTTCAGATGGGCTTACTTAATGATACACAAAATAGCGATCGATTCATCAATAAAAACTACTAACTCTACAGATTATGCAATACGTCTTGTAGGCGGCTAATCGCGAGCGACAATTTTCCACAATCTACATTAGACATCTCCAAAATAGAATCTCAAACCCTTACCCTGTCTAGCTCAAAACCTAATTCCTGGAGATATCTATTAGACATATCCGAAGTAGTGTAAAGATTGCTAATATGGAAAAAGACTTAGCACTTAGGTAAAGCAATGTTGGCCACCTACGATACTGATTTGACAGCATGGGCTAATCGCACTGCTCAACTCCTTCGCGAACAACGATGGGCAGAAGTTGACTGGGATCATTTGATTGAAGAGGTTGAGGATTTGGGCAAAAGTGAACGCAGTGCCATCGGTTCTCAGATGGAACGAATTATGATTCATCTACTAAAGTGGGAATATCAACCCAACCGACAATCTGATAGCTGGTTAGATTCAATTAATGATGGTCGTTCCCAAATTCGCCGTAAGATTGAGGATAGTCCTAGCCTAAAAAACTATCCGGAGCAAATTATTGACAAGGAATATACAAGAGCGCGTCGAGAAGCCGCACGACAAACTGGAATAGATATTGCCACCTTTCCAGTCATCTGTCCCTACTCCATAGCTCAACTCCTCAGCGATTGGCTACCCAAATCATCTAGAATGAAATGAACTAGGTAGATACAGACCCTAATGGATCGAGATGAAATTGCGGGACTAGGCGCTTCACTACGAAAAATCGATCAGAGACTACTCCCAAGCAAGGAGGGCATGACTAAAGTCTGGTATCAGGGGGGAGAGTCTTATTTTGATGTGACTGTGGAATTGCGCGAAGGCAAAATTGAGTGGTTTCAGTTTACATTGCGGGGGAAATCCATTTCTTGGCAACCCCACTTCTCTTCTTTGCAAACTGGCGGGACAAATGAATTGTACCAAGATGACTTGAGTTTCCATCCTGGTAGCAAACTGATTGAGAATAACCAGTACCAGGATAGGGCGTTTATTGAATTAGCCCGCTCGATTCTGGAAACCCGTGCTGGTGAACCGCTTTTTGACGAGATGCTGGAACTATTTGAGGAGCGGAATTGACTGCCAAGGGGGTGTGGGGTGTGGGTAGGAAAGTTTCTATCGCGATTTTCAGTTGCATGAAGTACACACCAGAAACCCTGAAGTACACACCAGAAACCCGGTTTCTTGAAGAAACCGGGTTTCTCTAGTTTATGCTGAGTTACGATAGCTTAATGGTTCCTTCTATTGACTAAAATAAATGGTTACCATTGGTATTCTCAATGGTTTTTTCTAGATAAGCAGTCTTTAATGTCGCGATTGCCGATTTTTTTCGTTTAATCATTTTATTTTTGCCACCTAACCCTTACACTTAAATAGGAAAGATTAAAAAAAACTTAACCCGCTCTGCAAGAGCTACTGTTCTGCGGAGGCGTGCTTTAGTGCTGCTGGTACTGAAGATAGGATTTTTGTACCTAAATGAGGTAATGTTGATGGATCAATTCTTACTACAAATAGCTTGGTTAATTCCTTGCTACCCGCTGATTGGTATAATTTTAGTTATTCCTTGGTCACCAGGAGTGATTCGCCGTACCGGACCTAGACCATCTGGTTATATTAGTACGGTGATGACGCTGCTAGCGTTTTTACATGGGTTAATTGCCCTTAAAGCGACTTGGAATCAACCTGCCCAAGAATTATTCATTCCTTGGCTGCAAGTCGCTGATTTAGATTTGACTATTCCAGTTGAATTATCTTCAATTACGATTACCGCAACTCTGGTAATTACAGGAATAAACTTACTTGCCCAAGTTTACGCCATTGGGTACATGGAGATGGATTGGGGATGGGCGCGATTTTATTCATTGCTGGCATTCTTTGAAGGCGGAATGTGTGCCCTCGCCCTTTCAAATTCCCTATTTTTCAGCTACATGGTTCTGGAGATTCTCACCCTCGGTACTTACCTACTAGTAGGATTTTGGTTTAATCAATCCTTGGTGGTAACAGGTGCTAGAGATGCGTTTCTAACTAAACGGGTGGGAGATTTATTCCTATTAATGGGAGTAATTGCCCTCTATCCTTTATCAAAAACATGGAATTTTACAGAGTTAGCTGAATGGGCAAAAACTGCGGATTTAGATCCAACTGTTGCCACATTATTAGGTTTAGCTTTAATTGCTGGGCCGATGGGTAAATGCGCTCAATTTCCCCTCCATTTGTGGTTAGATGAAGCGATGGAAGGTCCGGTTCCCAGTACAATTTTACGGAATGCTGTAGTTGTGGGGACAGGTGCTTGGGTTTTAATTAAACTCCAACCAATTATTGCCCTTTCACCCTTTGCTGAATCAGCTACAGTCTTAATTGGGACAGTGACAGCGATAGGTGCGGTAATGGTTGCGATCGCACAAATTGATGTCAAACGGACTCTTTCCTATCTTGTCAGTGCCTACATGGGTTTAATCTTTGTGGCTGCCGGAATTGGAGAAAGTCAGGCGGCTTTATTATTACTATTAACCTACGCGGTTGCTATGGGTTTATTAGTAATGAGTATTGGTGTGGTAGTTTGGAATAGTATTACCCAAGATGTGACTCAATTAGGTGGTTTGTGGTCAAAAAGACCAGCTTCTGGATTATCCTATTTAGTTGGTGCTGCTGGATTAGTAGCAATTCCTCCCTTTGGTGGCTTTTGGGCATTAGAGGAATTAGGCGACCATCTTTCTACCACTAAACCCTGGTTATTTTGGGTGTTGTTATTAGTAAATGGACTGGCTAGCTTAAGCTTAATGCGTGTCTTTGGTTTAATCTTTGGTGGCAAAGCTAAACAAATGACTGAACGATGTCCAGAAGTTCATTGGCCTATGGTATTTCCCATGCTAGTTTTAATGGGTTTTACTTTACATGTTCCCATTATGCTATGGCAATGGCATCTATTACCTAATTGGGAAACCATCAATACAACTGTAGCTGGAGGACTGATATTATCGAGTGCGATTGGTTGCGGAATTGGGGCACTAATTTATCTGAATAATAGCTGGAAAAAACCGATAAGCTTTGTGCCAAAACCATTGCAGAACTTATTCGCATACGACTTTTACACCCAACAAATTTACCGCGTCACAATTGTATTTACTGTTGGATTAATTTCCCAAATTATCTACTGGGTAGATCGTTATATTGTGGATGGAGCAGTTAATTTAGTGGGAATTGTCACCGTCTTCAGCGGACAAAGCTTAAAATACAATGTTTCGGGTCAAAGCCAGTTTTATGCCCTGAATATTCTCTTAGGTATTGCTTTGTTTGGGATTCTATTGAGTTGGCCTTTTTTATCTCAGCTTTCACTAATTGTTGGTGGGGGATAAATTGGAGATTGGGGGAAAATAGCTTGACAAGATACCCCGTTTATTCTTGCCTATTACCTGGATGGCAGAATGTAAATTTTGATGTTTGGTTGTGTGTACTTGAGCCAAATAATGTTATAAAATTTGGCTTAATAGTAAATTGAAAGGAAGGAAGATTTGATGAACGCTAAAAATTATATTCCAGATCTCTCAAGACGGAACTTACTTAAGTTTGGTGCAGGGGTAGTAGGGACAGGAGTACTAACAGCAGGATTAGGTTCTCAACTAATTAGTCCTGAAAAAGCTATGGCTGACAATGACGTAAGTCCAGACGAAGCCATAGACATTTTAATGAGAGGTAACGAAAGATTTACCAAAGGAAGATCGATCAACCTCAACCGAGATCTCATACGGTTAGCAACAGTAGCCAAAGGACAAAAACCATTTGCGGCTATCCTCGGCTGCGCCGATTCAAGAGTTCCGGCTGAGATTGTTTTTGATCAAGGATTAGGAGATTTATTCGTATGTAGAGTTGCCGGAAATGTGGCAACTCCCGAAGAAATTGGTAGCCTTGAATTTGGCACATTAGTATTAGGCGCAAAAGTGATTGTAGTCCTGGGGCACGAGCGATGTGGTGCAGTAGATGCGACTATAAAAGGCGCTCAAGTACCCGGTCAAATTGCCAGTTTGCTAGATGCAATTCGACCCTCTATAGCAAGGGCAGATGGTCAATCCGGCGATCAGTTAGAAAACACTGCCAAAGCCAATGTTTTACTCCAAGCGGATCGATTAAAAGAATCTCCGGTACTGTCCAAATTAATTGATGAAGGCAAACTCAAAATAATTGGCGGATACTACGATTTGGATACCGGAAAAGTAACGACTGTTAGTTAATTAACGGTCATTGGTCATTAGTTATTGGTCATTTGTCATCGATGTTGGGTTATTAATCATTGTTTTTTTTGATTAATTAGAAAAAAATTAGTGACTATATCTCTCCATAAATAACAAAGAACAAATGACCAATAACAAAAAACAAACAATCCAAAATAATAAACTATGCTGAGTAGCTTAATTTTACTGCCCTTAATAGGGGCTGGAATAGTAGGATTTTTTCCCGGAAATATAGCAGGAGAAAAACTGCGTGGTGTGGCATTAACGATTACTGCTGGCATCTTACTGGTTACACTATGGCTAGCCGCCCAATTTGACTTAACAAATTCAGGATTCCAGTTTCAAGAATATTTACCCTGGATTCCCCAAATCGGCTTAAGCTATAAACTTGGTACAGATGGCCTATCATTTCCCTTAGTAGCCTTAAGTAGTCTCCTGACTGGCATTATCATCTTCAGCGCCAGGATTAATGTTGAACGACTCAGCCTCAAATATGCACTAATTTTCCTAGTTAATGCGGGCGTTGTTGGTGCATTACTCGCTCAGAATTTACTGCTGTTCATCATATTTTACGAACTGATATTAATTCCACTCTACCTACTCATTGCCATTTGGGGAGGAGAAAAGCGGGAATATGCAGCCATGAAGTTCCTAATTTATACAGCAGTATCTGGGATACTAATTTTGGCAGGATTTTTGGGAATGACATGGCTTTCCCACTCTAATAGTTTCGACTACGATAGGATATCTACTCAAGACTTACCCTTAATCACCCAACTGATTCTCCTCAGCCTTCTAGTAATAGGATTCGGCATTAAAATACCCCTAGTTCCTTTACATACTTGGTTACCCGATGCCTATGTTGAAGCATCACCAGCAGTAGCCATTCTCTTAGGAGGAATGGTAGCAAAATTAGGAACCTATGGCTTAATTAGATTTTGCTTACAACTATTCCCTGAAACCTGGGCACTTGTCGCCCCTGGATTATCAATAATTGGGGTATTCAGCGTCATGTACGGCGCACTAGCTGCAATCTCCCAAAAAGATCTTAAACGGATGGTAGCCTATAGTTCCATCGGTCACATGGGCTATATTGTAGTTGCCGCCGCCGCCCTCACTCCATTAGGACTTTTGGGCGCAGTTTCCCAAATGGTTAGCCATGGTTTAATCCTCGCCATTCTATTTTACTTAGTCGGTATTATCGAAACAAAAGTAGGTACAAGAGATCTCGATATTCTCAACGGATTAATGAATCCTCTGCGCGGATTGCCCCTCACCAGCGCTCTCTTAATTTTAGGAGGAATGGCAAGTTCCGGAATTCCCGGAATGGCAGGTTTTATCGCTGAATTTCTAGTATTCCAAGGCAGTTATTCCGTCTTCCCATGGCAAACATTATTATGTATATTTGCCTCCGGATTAACCGCCGTTTACTTCGTCATTCTTCTCAACCGCACCTGCTTCGGAAAACTAGATAATACCACCGCCTATTATCCCCAAGTAAAATGGAATGAACAAGCCCCCGCTATCCTATTAGCAATTATCATCATCTTCTTAGGAATTCAACCCACCTGGTTAGTCCGATGGACTGAACCTACTACTGATGCTATAGTTGCGATGATTTCCACTAATACTGATCGACAAATCGCCCTCAACTATCAGGAAACAAATGCGTTTGCTAGTGACACAGGCAAGATGCCTGTTCTACGAAAGATGAATTTACAATAATTTAGACAAAACCTAGCATACTTCTAACTCCTTTGCGCCCTCTGCGTTAAAAAAAAACTCACAAAAAACGATGACAACCACCCTCCAAAAAACCAAACTCCCCCCCTCCCAACACGAATTTTCCGAAGTCATCCACCGCCTAGAAGCAGGCGGAGCAATGATACCAGATACCCCAGAAAACCTCATGCAAATTATCGGGATCTGGAAAGCTTATGCTGTCCCCATGGACTTCTACTGGAGGGACTTATTATACATCGGTGAACGAGTATTTTTAGAGCCATTTCCCTTCTTTAAATACTTCTTACCTCAAGAATATTTAGATCTCCACAATCACTACGCAGGCGATGATGCTGATTTAAGAGTTTGGCGCGGCGAAGCCACAGCCCACCCAGAATTATTAGAATTTATGGAGAAGGGTGAAACTGGGAAAATACCTAAGTTACTCCATCATTTGTGGCACGATCGCGTTAATATGGAATTCGCTGAAGCTTGTATGCGGGCAATGCTTTGGCATCGGAATATGTACGCCCCAGTCAACCAATTCGATCCCTATCTAGATTCAGACGAATATAAAGCAAATGCCGATAAAGCTATCAAAGCTTACTTTAAAGGGAACCCCTTAATGTTGGGAATTCACAAACTATTCCCAGAAATGTTTTTAGAACAATGCCGTCAGGCATCTTATTATAGTAATCTGGGCTTATTCTGGGAAGTGATGGCTCCGGTTTTCTTTGAAGTATCGGATTTGTATGATGAGGGTAAAATTACCACTGTACCAGAGGCGATGAACTTTCTCGTAAACGGGATATTTGCAATCGCAGGCCGCCCTATTTACCACCACGCCTATATTCGAGGGGAATGCTATGAAATTATTCCCAAATCAAAAGGATTTACTTGGTTATACGAAGCTGCACTTCCCTACGTTGAAGCTGTTTTCTATCGCACCGCACCTTTCAGAGGAACTAAGTCTTATAATGCCCAAGCAAATGAAGTTCCTAGCGAGCAAAAAGACTTCCACTATGGGGTTTTATATGCAGATAAATTCCCCGTTGGTACTGCTGGAATTCCCCCCACATTATTAATGCAGGATATGCTCCATTTTCTTCCTCCCTATCTGAAAGAATTTTATGCCCAACGTTGTCGGGGTGAGGATGATGTTTTAAATCAAATTGCGGTAACCTTTCAGCGTTCCATGTACTGCGTAACTTCAGCAGTATTTCAAGCTTTGCGGACTGCACTTTTGTATCCTTTAGATGATACCAATCCAAAGCATTTGAAAGCGAATCGGGCATTTTTTGAGGCGCAAATTGACCGTTTCTGTCGTCCAGAATATGGGATGCGGGATGCAGCGCGGTTGAGGAATATTCAGACTGCGGATTATCGGTAAGTAAATTTATCTATCAAACCCCCTAAAAAAAGGGGGTTTATTTAGTCAAGTCATCGTTTTTTGCTTCTATGACTAGCAAGCTATTCTGGGAACGTAATAAATAATCAAGAGTTCCTTTTAACCATTTATTGACTTTGACAGGATACTCAATCCGATTTCTCTGGTGGAACAAACGCTAAAACGCTTGAGTGAAGGAACAAATACCAGTGCGGCTGCTTGGTTTGCGCAACAAATTGTAAATTTAAAATAGCATATCGGTGTAGGTTGGGTTTCACTTTCGTTTAACCTAAAATCTTGCACCATATTTCAATTTAATCCACTGATAGCTGGATTACTCTTATACTTCTATGATTCTGCTTAATGTTCCAAACTACTCGTCGCCGTCTGGCACTTTGGTATACAACCGTAACAGCAATACTCCTATTACTATTTGCCACTACTGTTTATCTCTATGTTCGCAATACCTTAATTGAGCGAGTCGATGATACCCTCAATCATGTAGTAGAAGTAGTAGAAAGATCTCTGATACTTGAAGAAGTAGCAGAATCTTACATTCCCTATCAAGTTAATGTAGAAGCAAGCTTTCATAATAATTCTAAAGCAGTAGAAGACGATCATATTGATTTAGAATGGTTTAGTCCAACTGGCAAATTATTGTGGTCAACTTTATCCACACCACTAGATATTCCTTTAAATCCCAATCAACCTGGAGAAACCATACATCTATCCGCAGATCAACTCTTAAGACAGTTAACAAAACGAGTCGAAACTGGACGCTATGTTCTGGGTTATTTGCGAGTCAGTCATCCTTGGTTTGAGGTAACAAAACCAAGTCAGAAACTCATTTGGGATCTGACTATTGGTATTAGTTTGATGATCGTATCAGTAGCAGGAATTGGTTGGTTTCTTTCTGGATTAGCAATGAAACCAGTACGAGAATCCTATCAGCGTCTTAAACAGTTTACCGCTGACGCATCCCACGAATTAAGAAATCCAATCGCGACAATTCAGACAACAGTACAAGTGGCTCTTGCCGATCCGGATCTGGATCAGCAATGGCAACGTCAGCAACTTAAAGTAGTGGAAAGATTAACCCAGAGACTGGGAAGATTAGTCAACGATCTGCTATTTTTGGCTCGCGTGGATAGCGGAATGGTACAACCAGAGTGGCAAAACATACACCTTGATGATTTGCTGATGGAGGTAATTGAAGAACAACAGTTAATTGCTGACAAAAAGGGTATTTTACTATCTTTATATTTAGTTGAATTGGCAAATTCGAGTAGAGGATTAAAGTCCGATCTTATAGAGTCTTCTCTCCGAGAAACTAACGATATATTTATCGATAGAAAATCAGAGGTTAGCGATTACCCCAAACCAAATTCCCAATCCCAAATCCCAAATCTCAAATTGGATGAAGATATTTTTACCATTCAGGGAGACTGGAATCAGCTTGCTCGTTTATTTACAAATCTGGTCAGTAATGGAGTACAATATACTCCCCCCTCAGATCGAGGATCGGTACAAGTGGAATTGCAACGGATAGATCCTCTTAGTAAAGGTGGAGGAAGACACAAGCAATCCCTCCTACGGGTGGAAGTGCGAGATAATGGCATCGGGATTTCCGAATCTGGATTACCCCATATTTTCGATCGCTTCTATCGAGTAGATCCAGCTAGACCCCATGATACAACAGCAGGTTCGGGTTTAGGTTTAGCGATCGCAAAAGCAATCGTAGAAAATCATCACGGTCAAATTCAGGTGGATAGCATTATCGATAAAGGTACTACGGTTACTGTCATTTTACCGAATTCAGTGATCTAAATCTCATAGAGGATAGAGCCTCATCACTGTGAATGGCGAAATTTTAATGAATATTAATAGAGAAGTGAGTTCACCGGCCCGTTTCTATGCAGTGTCCAATTCTTATCCCCGGCGCTCTCTCTGAGCTATTCGCTCAAGCTACGACTTCCGGGTACATAACCAAAGCTGATCGCTACGGATTGATGGCAGCTTTGTTAGCAGAGCAATTGGACTCCGAACAGAGAAGTGCGATTGACAGGATGCTACATGCTGTACGGCGAGGAAGGCTGAAAATTGCCGATGAACTTTCTGTTGTGGCGACAGAATCGACTAATTCATTATCCGCGATCGTCCTAGCAGGGGGACAGAGTTCCCGGATGGGGCGAGACAAAGCCCTGATTAATATTGATGGAGTACCCATCCTCAAAAAAATTTGTCAGGTTGGGCTTGCCTGTACCAGTAAAGTCTATGTTCTCACCCCCTGGCCAGAACGATATCAGGAAATTTTACCCCGTGATTGCCAAGTGATTCGGGAAGTGACTACCCCCGGAATGACAGAATCCCACGGTCCCCTATTGGGATTTTGCCAAGGATTGATTCATGTTGACACGGATTGGGTACTTCTTTTGGCTTGCGATTTACCCCAACTTCAAGTTCAGGTTTTGCAAGATTGGGCGCTGGAGTTACCAAAGGTTTCCAAAGATGCGATCGCAATCTTACCCCGAAATGCTAAAGGCTGGGAACCCCTCTGCGGTTTTTATCGCCGCAACTCTTTGCCCCTAGCGATTCGATTTATTAATCAGGGAGGGCGCTCCTTTCAGAAGTGGTTGGCAAAGTATCCAGTTGAGGAATTAGCGGTGAGTAACCCCCAAGTTTTGTTTAACTGCAATACCCCTGAAGACTTGAAAAGTCTGGAAAAGTCGAAGGGAAATAAAAATTACAAAAATTACTGAAACTCTTGCCACGGAAGAGTTCCTGTTCACAATTCCTTCTCACTAAGCCGTTACAGAATCAAGGTTATGGTATCTCAGAAAAGCCTCCTATCGGATTTGAACCGATGACCTACGCATTACAAGTGCGTTGCTCTACCACTGAGCCAAGGAGGCACATCACGCCGATGCTTCTGAGCTAAAGCCACTGCTCTACCACCGAGCCACATCAGCCACTTCATTGATTATATCATCCTGGTGAGGTGATAGGCAAGAGGTCAAAAGCAAGAATTGAGAGGTAAGCGGTGAGGAGCAATGGGCAATGGGTAGGATGGACTGCTCCCCTGCTCCCCTGCTCCCCTGCTC
>NZ_JAMZMM010000522.1 GCF_024178385.1 Limnofasciculus baicalensis BBK-W-15
AAATGGTTGTATACATTAATTCTTGACAAAATCATCCCACTGGATATGAAGTACCACGTTATTTACGACGGCAACTGTAATCTTTGCACAACCCTAGTCCAGCTACTGGAAAACCTGGATAAGGGACAGTTGTTCGATTACCTACCGATGCAGGATGAAGCAGCTTGCGTCAAGTTGGGAGTGACACCCCAAGACTGCGAAATGGGGATGATTTTAATCGATAGTACTTCGCCTGAACGCCGTTGGCAAGGGAGTCATGCCATAGAGGAGATTGGGCGTTTGTTACCTGTAGGTGAAGTATTTATCTCCGCTTACCGGGTAATGCCTGGGATGAAATGGATTGGCGATCGCGTTTACGATCAAGTTCGCAATCATCGTTACACTTGGTTTGGCAAGCGCTCGAGTACTTATCAGTCTGCTTATCCGATTGGCTGTAACGGGGGGAGGTAAAAGGTTATAGGTTAGAGGAGTGGGAGGAGCGCGGGAAGTCAGGGCGCGATCGATTACCGATCGAATAACTCAAATACCTGTCGGCAAAACTGTTTGAGCCTGTCTTGGATTTCTCCCACTGGCTGACAATTCCCGACAAATTGCCAATTATCCACAGTTGAGAGTCTCCAAGCCTCTCCTTGATGATTAAACCCTGCCAATTCCAAACCAATCAACCGATGAGACTCTTCCAAGGGATCTTGGTAAAACCGAATCTGGACTAAAATACTGCGGCTTTGGAATTTTCTACTCCAACCCGGTAAGTGAAAGCCGATATCAATCGAATCCGGATCCACTAACTCGCGGGTATCTGGATCGTTTTGCCATGGTTTCAAGTCTGCCTTAGCGTCGGGAACCTGAAACTTAAACAAATTGACAATAGCCGCGATTTTGGTGGTAATTTCTAACCCTCTTGCTTTTTCAGCCGCATTCATACTCGCTCTCCTCTCCTTAAGTATTATGACAGAGCAGTTTAATTATTTATTACTATTTAGCCCAGATTTGTTGTATCACATAGCAATATTTTGACTAGGATTTTCTGCATAAATAAGTCCTTATATGGAATTTCCTAGTAAAACTTGCCTAAAGTGCCACCGAGCGGTAAGCTCAAACCACGGGCTTAGGTACAGGAAAGCAAAGTGTCTATCATTGAACAATCGATCCAAGTTGGCTCACTGCAATGGTTCTATCGGGAAGTCAACCCAGCAAATACAAGCGACAAGCCGCCAGTGGTGCTACTCCACGGGTTGCCTTCCCAGAGTTATTGCTGGACTGCAATTATGCCAGATTTGGCCGAACAAGGGTTCAGAGCGATC
This sequence comes from Limnofasciculus baicalensis BBK-W-15, assembly GCF_024178385.1. GTDB lineage: Bacteria > Cyanobacteriota > Cyanobacteriia > Cyanobacteriales > Coleofasciculaceae > Limnofasciculus > Limnofasciculus baicalensis. The sequence continues at coordinate 1,305 of NZ_JAMZMM010000522.1, forward strand.
GCACCTGATTGGATTGGCTTTGGTGCTTCGGCAAAACCAGATCGCCGCGACTTTGCTTATACTCCCGATGCCTTTATTAACGCCTTAGCAGAATTCCTCAAAACCCTGGAAATAGAGCGATGTTATTTGGTGGTTCAAGGATTTCTCGGTTCAGTGGGGCTACAATACGCCCTCCGTTACCAAAATCAGATCGAACGCCTGACAATCCTCAATACACCTATATCGCCTGCTGCCATTGTCCCTTGGAAAATTCAGCAGTTGGGCTTGCCCTTCATCGGTGATATGCTGACCCAAGACCCTCTGTTAGTCGATCGCACTCTCGAAGGCGGTAGCGGTTATCAAGTTTCCGATAAAGACTTAGATGTATATCGTAGACCATACCTCAAAAGTTCCGATCCAGGGCGAAGTCTGGGATGGACAGTGAAAAATCTCCAGCTTCGGGAGTCAATGGCTGAGATTGACTCCGGTTTCCGTAGCTGGACAACCCCAACTATGATTGTATGGGGCATCAAAGATCCCTGGTTACCGTTTGTCCAGGTAGAGGAGTTTGTCAAGATTACTCAGAATGTAGAATTAGTTAAATTAGAAGAAGCCGGACATTACCCCCAAGATCATTGGTCAGGAAAAATCAGTGAGGCACTTGTGATGTTTTTGCGACGGCAAGCTGTATGAATAATTGGTTATTTGTTGTTTGTTGTTTGTTGTTTGTTGTTTGAAATACCAATAACCAACAACCAATAACCAATAACCAATAACCAATAACCAACAACCAACAACCAACAACCAACAACCAACAACCAATGGAAACGGTAGAAACTGGATTACTCCTTCCCCTGCGGAACATGGTGTTACTGCCAGGGATTACCCTACCAGTAATTGCAGGTCGTCCTCGTTCCGTCGCTGTAGCTGAGGCGACGATGCTGACATCTCAAAAACAAGTTATTATTGCCTCTATTCGTCCAGAAGCATCTAAGCGTCTCGAAGAAGACGAAAATGCCGAAATTGAAAGCCTGGACGAACTCTATCCTGTGGCGACATTGGCAATCGTGCAACGGATGATTCGTCTACCCATTGGCCCAATTCAGCTTATTGTCCAAGGTGAAGAGCGAATTCGGATCGATCGACTAATTAAAATTACTCCTACCTACGAAGTCGCCTTTCAACGGCTACCTCAAATTAGTGTAGAAACAGCATTAGAAGTAGGAATCTCAGAAAATACCCTAGAAGCTTTGACTAAAGTCCTTCAATCCCTCTGGCGAGAAGCGGCTAATGTTAATCCCAATTTTCCTGAAGAAATTCTCACCGTATTATTAAATACAGACGATCCGGTACAGTTAGCTTACCAGACTTCTATCTTGCTGCAACAGGATGTTGTCCAAATGCAAGGAATCCTGGAAGAGGAAAAACTAGAGGCACTTCTCCATAAAGTTATCGAAAATTTGCAGCAAGAGGTCGAAATATACCGCCTCCGAATGGAAATTATTGGACAAACGAAAAAGGATATCGACCAACAGCAAAGAGAATTTATCCTCCGCCAACAACTAAAGAAAATTCAAGAGGAATTAGGAGAAGCAGATCCAGAAAAGCAGGAAATTGAAGAATTGCGATCGCGCCTCACTAAAGCTAATTTACCAGAAACTGCCCAAAAGCAAGCCAAACGAGAAATAGCACGTTTGGAGCGCGTTGGCAATAATTCCGCAGAAGGTGGCGTAATTCGCACTTACCTAGACTGGCTGTTAGAGATGCCTTGGAGTAATACAGTACAAGATAATCTCGATCTGAAAAATGCCAGGGAAGTGTTAGATGCAGATCATCATGGACTTATTAAAATTAAAGACCGAATTATTGAGCATCTGGCAACCTTTAAGTTGAAACAAATGCGGAGTGGTGTGGGAGTGGGG
>NZ_JAMZMM010000523.1 GCF_024178385.1 Limnofasciculus baicalensis BBK-W-15
CGCACGTTGGTTGTATGTTAGCTGTGTGTCTTTGATACTGATCCGTCGACTTCGTCGGACTCGTCAGAGTAGTACATCGGCAGGGTCAGATGTGTATAGTAGCCAGCCAAATAGAGGACCCAGGAGAGTATCGCCAGTTATGAACCAAACACGATCGCAAAAACCCATCGTTGTCGCCCCTTCCATATTATCAGCCGACTTCAGCCGATTGGGGGCAGACATTCAGGCAGTAGATGCTGCTGGTGCTGACTGGATTCATGTGGATGTAATGGATGGTCGCTTTGTCCCTAACATTACCATTGGTCCTCTGATTGTGGAAGCCATTCGCCCCGTCACCACCAAGCCATTGGATGTCCACCTGATGATTGTGGAACCCGAAAGGTATGTGGAAGGTTTTGCTAAGGCTGGAGCTGATATTATTTCAGTTCATGCCGAACATAATGCTTCCCCCCATTTACACCGTACTCTGTGTCAGATTAAGGAATTGGGCAAGCAAGCGGGTGTGGTGCTGAATCCTTCAACCCCCTTAGAGTTAATCGATTATGTATTAGAAGTCTGCGATTTGGTGCTAATTATGAGCGTCAATCCCGGCTTTGGTGGTCAAAGTTTTATCCCGGCTGTAGTGCCAAAAATCCGCAAATTACGTCAAATGTGCGATGAACGAGGACTCGATCCTTGGATTGAAGTTGATGGTGGATTGAAGGGTGCTAATACTTGGCAAGTATTAGAAGCAGGTGCTAATGCAATTGTTGCAGGTTCAGCAGTGTTTGGTGCAAAAGATTATGCAGAAGCTATTACCGGGATTCGCAATAGCAAACGTCCCCTACCGGAGTTAGCTACAGTTTAGTAAGCTGTTTAATAAATTTAGACCGATCTAAATTACCCCGAATACCCAGAAATATACACCCCCTAAATCCCCCTTAATAAGGGGGATTTAGATTTATCTTGTATTACCGTGGCAAGGCTAAAATCCGGCAATAGGAAATTAGCAAAAACCTCATTTTTGTGGACTATAGGCTAATTATCTAATAGACCATTTTAGTCGTCACTACAGATAGATTTTGGTCTGTTAGCTTGCGCACAACGCACTACAGATAGATTCTAAACGCTTGCTACAAATATTGCGTGTATTTTATGGAATTTATCCTTTCTGAAATCGCGGATTGGAGTTATGAGACTTATGAAAAAATACCGGATAACTTTAATAAATGGAATCTTACAGAATCAGACTATCGTAATTTAAATAAAACCGATTGGGTAGTAACAGAAAAAATTCACGGTGCTAATTTTGGTATTGTTACCAATGGTTTAATAGTTTGGTTTGCTAAACGAAAGGAGTTTTTGTCACCTGATGATAATTTCTTCGATTATCAATCTATTGCCCATAATTTAACGGCTCAAGCAAAGGAAATATTTCGGATTTATCAGACTCAACGGCAGGGGTTACAGAGAGTTTTTATCTATGGGGAATTGTTTGGTGGAGAATATCCTCATCCAGATGTACCTGCTATTCCTCACCTACAGGCTGTACAAACTGGTATCTATTATTCTCCGAAAATTGAATACTGCGCTTTTGACATTGCGGTTGAAGAGAAGGGAAAGTCTGTAAAACTAGTTTACCTGGATTACGATAATGCGATCGCACTTTTTCAGGAAGTTGGTACGATCTACGCTGTACCGTTATTTATGGGTAGATATCAAGATGCACTAACCTATAATATAGACTTTGATTCTACTATCCCAGCTTTATTAGGCTTACCGACATTACCCTTTCCCAATCCAGCCGAAGGGATTGTCATTAAACCTGTTAAATCAATCTACGTCGAGACTCCGAAAGGGAAAATCCGCCCTATCCTCAAGATCAAGATACCCAAGTTTGCTGAAGATAGCCGATTTCATCAAGCGACAAAATGGATTTCTCGAAACTCTACTACTCCGACTTCAACTCAAGATTTGACTATTGAGGAAGAATTAACTCAGGAAATGCTATCGCTGATTACAGAAACTCGGTTGAATAATGTTATCTCAAAATTCGGGAGAGTATCTGGGAGTGACAGGGAAAGCAAAGAGCAACTAGTGGAATTATTCGTTGGTGATGTTTTAGAAACATTTAATGAAGAGTGGGGGAGTATTTTTAGGGCTTTATCAGATGAGAGTCAGGAAGTTTTGATGGTGCGATTGACTCAGGAGTCGCAGAAATTGATTTGTGGGTAGTGGCGGGGGTGCGGTTTTTTTAACGCAGAGGTACTCAGAGGTGGTATAGAGGTACGCGGAGGGGTTGGAGGAAAAATGGACATTTTCTCTTAATCAACAAATTGGAATTCTATGTTTTGATTTGTGATAAAATTGTGGGTACAATGGTCTATTTGGTTGGTGTCGCTGAGTTCTAGATTGTAGAAGTCTACAGTTTCGTGGTCAAAATATGGTCCGGCGTGCCATGTGCCCATTTCTAATTTGATAAAACAATCGCCGGGTATGCGAAAAGCTGCGATTTTTTCTATTTCTGGTTGGTTATTTGGAGAAGGTGGTGCTACGGCGATTAACCAGTCTTTTCCTGCGAGGGAGCCTAAGCATTGGGTACATTGGAGGTGGCGAGTAATTTTATGGAATTTGCGACCTGGTTTTTCGAGTCGCATAATATAAAATCTGGGGATACCATTTTGGAGGTTTAGTTGAGCGTCTGTGCGATCGTACAGTTTACCATCTGGTGAAGGGGTAATTAATTCACCATAAGGCTGAAATAATTCTGGGGTAATCCATTTTACAGGAACTTGTTTGATTGAAATGCTTTGACTCATTTTGTTGTTGGTTGTTTGTTGGTTGTTTATTGTTGGTTGTTGGTTGTTTGTTGTTTATTGGAGTCTTCCCTACTTAGCGTACTAATTTTTGGCAGAAAATGTCCGAATCCCTTGTGGGACAATACTTGGGACTGATTATATGCCCAGCTAAATCGATGAGGGGCGATAAGAGAGATGAGAAAATATTAAAATGGGTCACAATAGTGTATGAAATTGACCAAAGGTCATTAGCCCTCCTTTGGATTATTAAACCATAATCGCTGAAACGACGCAATACCGTCAAGTATTGAGAATTAATCTT
>NZ_JAMZMM010000098.1 GCF_024178385.1 Limnofasciculus baicalensis BBK-W-15
GCACCCTACAGATAGCATAACTGCGTAAGTCCTAGTTAATTAAAATAATTGTAATTAGGTGAAATGTAAGATGAAAAGACGATCCTTTATCACAGGTGTGAGCGCCTTGGCTGTGGGACAATTAATGTCGGGGTGCAACAATAGTCAGGAATTGTCTTTCAAAGTTAAACTTTTACAAGATTCAATCCCCTTTCAACTATTAGGGGAATTTCGCAAAGTATTAAAGCAACCTGTGAAACTCAAATTTGAGCCAGAATCACAGTTAAGGGATTTATACAAGCGACTAGAAACCTGGAAGAAACAAGTTGAGGAAAAAAAGAAGCCGACACTATGGGATTCGATTCCCTTTATCGGACATGGAAATAGGGAAATCGCGTCTTTAGTAACCTTGGGAGATTATTGGTTAGAAGCAGCAATTCAACAAAAACTAATTCAACCCTTAAAAATTGAAGAATTAGGAGGATGGAAAGAGTTATCTCCTCGTTGGCGGGAAATTGTAATGCGGAATGAAAAGGGTGAATTGGACAAGTCTGGAGAAATATGGGGCGCACCTTATCGCTGGGGAACGACTGTCATTGCCTATCGCCGCGATAAGTTTGAGGAGTTAGGTTGGAAACCAAAAGATTGGAGTGATTTGTGGCGCACAGAATTACGCGATCGCATTTCTTTATTAGATCAACCGCGAGAAGTGATTGGTTTGACGTTGAAGAAAATGGGATTGTCTTATAATGAAACTGATTTGAGTCAGGTTGCTAATCTTAAAAAAGAATTGTTAGCATTACATCGGCAAGCTAAATTATACAGTTCAGATCGCTATTTGGAACCATTGGTTTTGGGAGATACTTGGGTAGCAGTTGGTTGGTCTACTGATATACTATCATTGGGGGAAAGTGTGCGGGATATTGAGGCTATTGTGCCTGAATCTGGCACATCTCTTTGGGCAGATTTATGGGTACAACCTGCTGGTTTTGCCAAGGAATCTAATCCTGGGAAAACCACAGATTCAATCTCTATATATAAAAAGTGGATTGATTTTTCCTGGCAAAAGGAGGCAGCGATTAGTATGTCTCTCTTGGGTGATGCACCTTCACCCAGACTGACTAGTATTGAGCAAGCTAATTTACCGAAAAAGTTGGCAGATAATAACTTACTGCTACCGGATAATTCAGTAATGGATAAAAGTGAGTTTCTCTCTCCAATGTCGGCGAAATTAATTAAGGAGTATCAGGTACTTTGGGAAGAAATTCGTCGGAGTTGATTGGGTAGGAATTGGGGTGGGTTAGAGGTAGAAACCCGGTTTATTCAATAAACCGGGTTTCTGAGATATACTTGATGCAATACCAGAAGAACAGATTAAAGAGAAAGTGCAAGAAGTGTTATTGGCGCAACAACAATTAAGATTTGCACAACGACAAGCACTAATTGCACAACAGGCGACACAATTGGCACAACAACAAGCACGACTTGCTCAACAACGTGCCGAGCAGGAAGCTCAACGTGCCCAACAGGAAGCTTTACGTGCCGAGGTGGAATCACAACGTGCCGAGGGGGAAGCCCAACGTGCCCAAAAATTGGCGCAACGATTGCGGGAGTTAGGGATAGATCCAGATAATTTGGGATAATTATAAAGGTATTAGCAAAAGCCGTCGATATCCCCGATAGGGTGGCGAAATTTCAAGTGTCAGGATGTCATCTCCAAAACCTGGTATCCTGACACTGAGTTTCCTAGTGCCACTGAAGCAAGTTTTCACAGTAATTTATAATTGACTGAGAATAATAACTTCACCGAAACTTCACAAGAAATTATATTGTATTCACCAAAAGTTTTTATAAAAATACTCCTTTATTTTTTTCTTGTAAAACCACAAAATAGCTATTGACATAGACCAGAGTTTTTGTCACTATTATTTCAGAGGCAAACAACTGAAAGAAATCACGGCTCTCCATGAACATATCGAGTTAAAGCATTTTTCCTGAATAACTCAAAGCTATAGAAATAGATGGGTGACATTTTTGACTGGGGGCAGATTTAAGTCTACTAAACGCCAACAATTACACCATTGAGGTATTGAAAATTATGGTTACTTCCACTTGGATGAAAAAATTATCAATAGCTACCGCTGCAACAGCAACTTGTATTACCTTGGGAACCATAGGAATTGCTTCAGCAGAAGCTGCGACTATCACCTACACTGGTTCTGGCTTTATTGAGATTCCTGAAAATGATGCCGCTGGTATCAGCAGTGATATCGTTATCTCTGATACTCTTAATATCAGCGATTTAACAGTAACGCTGAATAATCTCAACCACACCCGGATTGGTAATTTGATTGCTACTCTGAGCAATTTAACCACTAACACAACCGTCACTTTGTTTGATCGGGTGGGAAGGATTGAAGGTCCGCCTGTTATTCCTGGTTTCAACCGAAACTTCGCTGGGAATTACAGTTTCAATGATTCCTTTACTACTAATTTCTGGTTAACGGCTATGGGAAGGACTCCAGCTACAAATAATACCGTAATCCCTAGTGGCAATTACCTCCCCACTCTTGGAGTTACTGGTGCAATTTCCCCACTCTCAGCCTTCAACGGTGAGTTATCTCAGGGAACATGGCGCTTGATGATTTCCGACAATGCACCTCTTGATATTGGTACCCTGGATAGCTGGACTCTAAGTATGACAGGAACTATGGCAGGTCAACCTGTTCCTGAACCTGCTTCTGTTGTCGGTTTGTTGGCTATTGGTGCGATGGGTGCTTGTGGGTTGAAGCGCAAAAAGGGGCAGAAATCTGAGGATAATAACCTCAATTAAGTTGATAATTGATTGATATCAAGTCCGGTGATAGCGGTTTTCAGTTGCATCAAGTACAGAAGAGAAATATTCAGAAACCCGGTTTCTTAAAGAAACCGGGTTTCTCTGTACCTCACTCAATTGAGAAGCGCTAGAAGTACTCTAATTAAATACTGTGATAATGTCAAAGGATCTACTCCTAATTCACTCCTTTCCTTTGCTGCTAAAATACCAGCTTGGGCGTGCCACCAAGCTGCTGTTGCTACTATTTTTGCTAAAGACTCTTGTTGCTTAATTGGTTGGGCTATTAAACCCCCCATCAATCCCGTGAGAATATCACCACTACCGCCACGGGCTAAAGCAGGTGTACTTTCTGGGATGAGCCAGAGCGACTCTCCCGCATCTGCAATTGCGGTTTTGGCTCCTTTTAATAATATAATGGCTTTACTTAACTGTGACGCTTTCCGTACTGCACTTATTCGATCTGGTAATAATTCGGCTGAGTCGGGAAATAATCGTTTGAATTCGCCAACGTGAGGGGTTAAAACTGTAGCTTCTCTACGCCTTAATAAGGTGGGGATCGTTCTTAATTGGGCAAGGATATTTAAGGCATCTGCATCTAAAATTAGGGGACATTCTGCACCAAATACTGATTGTACTACTAATTTAGCATCCACGGTCAAACCCGGACCGGAGGCGATCGCAGTATAATTACTCAAATCTACAGTATCTGGCAAATCTGCGATCGCGCCTGATGGAGTTTCGGCACAACCAATAATCAGTGCATCTGGCAAATGATTGACTAATAATGGTTTGAGAGATTCTGGTATGGCAATTGAGAGCATCCCCACACCACTTGCTCTTGCTCCTAATCCGCTCAAAATGGCTGCACCAGAATACCGTTTTGAGCCGCAAATTAATAATAGATGTCCCTGTTTATATTTGTGAGTTAATAGATTTCGATGTAAGGGCAAACAATTAAGAGCCGCAGCTTTAGTCATCCGTGCGATCGCCACAGGTTTACCTAAAATTGCCCAGATATCTGTTAAGGGAATATCAAAATCAATTAACTCCGCATCACCAATATATTCCAATCCTCGATCTTGGAGAAATGCCAACTTCCATAAACCCAAGCACAAGGTGCGAGTTGCTCGAATTGCCGTCCCCAAAACTGCTCCAGTATCGGTATGAATTCCCGACGGTAAGTCAATGCTAATAATAGGTTGTGCCCATTCATTTAGCAGTGCGATCTCATTACCAATATTACCCGATATATCTCGTTCTAATCCAAAGCCAAATAAGCCATCTATAATCAAATCGCATTCCTGGAAAGGTTCAATTTCATCGTAAAAAGGAATGCCCAAGCTAGCGGCATAATCACTATGATAGGATGTTAGTTCTTTAATCTTAGAAAGGGGACGGTAAATTAGTACCTCATAACCTTGAAAATGTAGTTCTCGCGCTACTACTAAAGCATCACCACCGTTATGCCCTGGCCCCACTAATACACCAACTTTCATCCGATTAGAAAGAGGGTAAAGGGACTGAATTCGAGCAGCAATTCTCAGTGCCACCTTTTCCATTAAAGCGGCAACTGGCATTCCCGCTTTAAAGATACGCCCTTCTATCTCGCGCATCTGTTGGGCAGTGACAACTATTTGGTCAATTTGTTCTCTGCGGTTTTGTGGTTTGTTCACTTTATCATTCATAGTAAGTTGGGGCTGGTGGTTATGGCTCTTTCGGGTTGATGATGAAAAATATTCAGTTACAAAGATTGAGAATGGTGCGTTAGACACGGAAATTTAATTATGGGTGGAAATGCTAAATTTATCGCCCGTGCCTAACACACCCTACAGTTAAATAATATTTTGCGATCGCGATCAATACGGGAGAGCCGATTGTTAAAAGAGAAAAGGGGTAGATTAGCGATATTATTAGGACTTATACAACCACTAATATAATAGTGTGGATGATGCGCCCTTCAAAGTATAAGGCATCCTAGAGATAGATGCTTTGTGTAACTCATAATTATTTGAGACTGAGGGATCGCAAATCTTCTTTAAAGTGATAAACTGGCTCATACTAGATTATTATGCTAGTAATACCTCCGCGATCGCAATACCCATGAATCAGAATCAACTAAACAACGCCTTTACCCTGTTCTTAAGTTTGCTAGTCGAGGCGATGCCTTTTTTGCTCCTGGGAGTGTTATTCTCCAGCTTACTGCTATTGTTAGTAGATGAGCAGAAGCTGATTGCTTGGTTACCTCGCAACCCATTATTAGGGGCAATAGTTGGTAGTTGTGCGGGTGCATTCTTCCCAGTATGTGAATGCGGAAACGTACCAGTATCGCGGCGTTTACTAATCCAAGGCGCACCCCTACCAGTAGCAATTGGATTTTTATTAGCCGCACCCACAATTAATCCAATTGTGATTTGGTCAACTTGGGTAGCATTTCGGGATCAGCCAGAAATTGTTGTATTGCGGGTATTATTTTCTTTGATAATTTCCATTGCGATTGGCTGTATTTTCAGCGTCCAAAAAGATTTGCGTCCCCTATTACAATCGACAGTAACTCGTGCCATGCTACAATTAGATCCTCCTTTAAGAAAGGGTGGTAAAAGCGAGGAGGAAAAAGATAAGCCAGCACTACTGCAATCGGGATCATTTTTACTAGGACAATCGGGATCTCCATTGCGAATGGATGCCAAAGTTTTACAAACTAATTTAGCTGGTGCTAAACCAAAGAAAAGCTTTGGAAATCAACTAAATTTATTCTTAGAAAATACAATACAGGAATTACGTGAGTTGGGCGGCGTACTGATTTTAGGAAGTGCGATTGCGGCGATTATTCAAGTTGCCATTCCCCGCGATATCATCCTTGCTCTAGGCCAAGGACCAGTCACTTCTATTTTAGCTATGATGGTATTAGCAGCGATGGTATCTATTTGTTCTACTGTAGATTCATTCTTTGCCCTCGCGTTTGCCTCAACCTTCACCAGTGGCTCGTTATTAGCATTTCTCGTATTTGGACCAATGATTGATATCAAAGCGATTGGCTTAATGTTATCTGTATTTAAGACGCGCTCCATCTTTTATATGTTTGCCATAGCAGGAATGATCACATTTTTATTGACATTATTTATCAACTTACATATTAGTTAATAATTCGGTGTAATTACAGTATTACCTGAGTTCGGTGTTAGGAGTATGCGCGAAGCGCATACTCCTAACTCAGGTAGTATTATGGCTGATAAAATATAAAAAAATCCGCACTTCACTATTTAATACGTGATGATTACACAATTTGGGTAGATTGGTGAGCGCCAAAATCAAAAAATTCTCAGTAAAAATACTTAAGGCGATGCCTAGAGCAGGCGAGTGCGAAGCGTCTCGTAGAGAAGCGGGGATAGAAGAAAGGCGTAGCCTCTCCTAGAGAAGAGAAGCCATCGCCAAGCTATCCAGGATTAGCACGCTACTTTGCACAAGCCAAAGTGCAGAAGGTGGGTAGATGGGGGGGATACAAGGAAGGAGATTTTATATTAGATCGGATGCTACAGATCCAGTAAAATTTAGTAGAATCTTGAAAGATCTAATCATCAGCATATCTCTGTCATACAAAATTGACTGTTTGTATAACAGTCGAAATACAGTAAATATCGATAAAATCAAATAAGACAGCCAAATTTGTGAAGTAGTTAGTAGGGATTATGAATCGGCATGAATTATCTAAGAAATCAAATCAAATTAATTGAGCTACCAACAATAAAAGCATCTAATCTTGATGTGTTTTCAACCCTATCAGAGGATATATTGGGTATCTGGGGCGGCGATGGCTATTTCCAGCAGATTAACTCGACTTGGGAAAAAGAGCTGGGATGGAATGATTCAGATTTGCGATCGCGATCGGGAATCGATTTTGTCTATCCGGATGATATGGAGCTGACTTACACAGCAGTGGCACGGTGTACTCCAGGAAAAACAGTCGAGTATCAAAATCGCTTTTCTCATAAAGATGGTAGTTATCATTGGCTATCCTGGAAACTATTAAAAAATGAACATGGAGTTTTATATACTCTTGCTAAAGATATTACAGATCTCAAGGAAGCTGAGTTAAAAGCTCAGGAAAGTGAAGCACGTACCCAAAAACTTCAGCAAACTAACACCCAACTTCAGATAGAAATTGAACAGCATCAGCAACCTGAAGCTGCTTTGCGTCACAGTGAAGAACAATTCCGTCGGGTATTTGATGAAGCACCGATTGGTATGACTTTAGCCGCATTAGACGATTGCTATATACGGGTGAATCAATCTTTTTGTACCATGCTAGGGTACAGTAAAGCTGAAGCAATGGCACTGACATTCAAGGATATTACCCATCCGGCAGAATTGGAGCTAGAAATGCCCTGCATGGCACAGATTATTAACGGAGAAATTGATAGCTTCGATCTAGAAAAACGCTATATCAGAAAAAATGGTGAGATTCTCTGGGTGAATTTAACATTGATTGCACTCCGAGATCAAGCTGGAAAATTTCTCTATACCCTAGCCATGATTGAGGATATCACCCAACGGAAGTACGCACTAGAAGCGTTACAGAAAAGTGAAGCACGCTACCGGGGTATTGTCGAAGATCAAACTGAACTCATCTGTCGGTTTATGCCAGATGGTACGCTTACATTCGTCAACGATGCCTATTGTCGCTATTTTAAGCAAGAGCAATATGACTTAATCGGCCACAGTTTTATGCCTGCAATTCCAGAAGAAGATCAAGAAATTGTCACGAAAACTTTTTTCTCTCTGTCACAATCGGAACCAATCGTAACTTGCGAACACCGAGTTATTTTACCCTCTGGAGAAATACGCTGGCAACAGTGGACAAATCGGTTACTATTTGATGAGGAAGGTAATGCAATTGAATTTCAAGCTGTGGGAAGAGATATCACCCCACTCAAGCAAGCTGAAGCAGAAATTCGTAAAGCATTGGCAAAGGAAAGGGAACTCGGTGAACTTCGCTCTAGCTTCGTGTCTTTAGTTTCCCATGAATTTAGAACACCGCTGACTACAATTCTCTCCTCATCTGAATTATTGCAACGCTACGCCCAAAAACTATCGGATGAGAAAAAACAATCTCATCACCAGCGCATTTCAACGGCTGTAACTCGGATGACTCAACTATTAGATGATGTTCTCACCATTGGCAAAGCAGAAGCTGGGAAACTTAAATGCCAACCAGTAGTAATGGATTTAGCCGCTTTCTGTAGCGATGTTGTCGAAAGTATGCAAATTGGGGCAATTCCCAAACACCAGATTAATTTTACATCCTCTGGTAACTGTAGCGATGCTTATATGGATGAAAATCTCTTAAGGCATGTTCTCTCTAATTTACTCTCTAATGCGATTAAGTATTCACCTCAAGGAGGGGAAGTTAAATTTGACCTAGTTTGCCATGGCGACTCAGGAGTTTTCCGCATTAAAGATAGCGGTATTGGCATCCCTCAAAAATATCTGGAACATCTATTTACTTCTTTTCAAAGAGCTGGTAATGTCGGTACTATTCAAGGGACAGGATTGGGATTAGCGATTGTGAAAAAATGCGTGGATTTGCAGGGTGGTACGATTGATGTAGCTAGTGAATTGAAAATGGGTACTACTTTCACAGTTACTTTACCATTAAAGTATCAAGCACCAGATGATGCTGATTCGATTGGGGAAGATTAATGGGGAATGGAACAGCGGATGCCGTATCGGGCGGTGGGGAATGGGGAATGGAGAAGTGATTGTTTTACTTCATCCTTCATCCTTCATCCTTTTTACCAACCCCATGTACCAGGAGCGCCTTTAAATGGACCGATAATATCTTTGGTAATCCAACCACCATAAAAGTTACCTGGCTGAGGTTCTACTTTTTCCCCATTCACGTAACAACCATCCATTGGACTAGCATAGAAGGCTAAATAGTCTTGAATTCCAGCAAAGTTTGATGTGGGATTAGGATAAGCCCAAGCCACATTTACTACCTGTTTATCGCCCACTACTAGAGTATAGTAAATTGCTTGTCCCTTCCACTCACAAAAAGAACCTTTATTTGTGCTTGACAAATACTCCATTTTGATATCTTCAGGAGGAATATAATAGATAGGTGGATGGCTAGTTTCCAAGACTCGTTTGGCACGGTGGGTATCGGCGATGGTGACACCATTGAAGATAATTTGGATCTGTTTGGGGGAGTCTTCTAATCGCGGTGGGCGGGGATAATCCCATACAGATTCTTGTCCGGGTTGGGGTTGAATGCGGTGAATGTTCATGGTGATGAGTGATTTGGGTGGTATTATATTATAGTCCAATAAAATTGATAGGAAGAGTTATTTGATCTGAAGAATAGTTAGCTTTGGAGTGATATTCAACTCTGTAGGAGTGATTGTCTAGAAAGTGGTAGTCGCAACCACCTCCCGAAGTTGTTGCCACTCTGGTAACCAAGTCCAAATATCTTCTGAAGATTTGGTAATGCTTTCTACCAAAACATTATATTTACATAATCTCAAGTTAATATATTCAAGTAACTACATCCAAATCAAGTCAAAATCGTCCCCCCCATTAACCGCGAATACCGATAATCTAACTCCGCCTTCATCAAAGGAAAACCCGCTAAATTACGATCCTGTACCATCACCTTTTCTGCCGCATCCCGAGCCAAATTCAATACTTCTTGATCCTCCACCAAACTCGCCAAAGCAAAATCAGCTAACCCCGATTGGCGCATCCCCAAAACTTCACCTGGTCCCCGAAAACGCATATCCATTTCTGAGATAAAAAAGCCATCCTGAGACTGTTCTAATACTCCCAAACGCTGACGGGCTGTATCAGTTTTGGAACCACTCATTAACAAACAATAAGATTGGTGAGAACCTCGTCCCACTCTACCCCGTAATTGGTGCAATTGAGATAAGCCAAATCGTTCGGCATTTTCAATCATCATGACAGTAGCATTGGGGACATCCACACCCACTTCAATCACTGTGGTGGAGACGATAATTTGGGTTTGATTATCTCGAAACGCATTCAATGCCTCATCTTTTTCATTAGAATTCATCCTCCCATGCAACAACCCAACTTTAAAATGTGGAAAAATACTTTCAGATAATCTTTCATGCTCTTCTACTGCCGATCTTACGTCTAATTTTTCTGATTCTTCAATTAATGGCAATACAACATAAGCTTGCCTGCCTTGAGCAATTTCTCGGTTAATTAATTCATAAGCTTTAGTCCGTTCTTTTCCAGTCAGCATTGTTGTATGTATCTCTTGCCTACCAGGGGGTAATTCGTCAATTTGACTGACATCTAAATCCCCATGTAATGTTAAAGCAAGAGTCCGAGGAATGGGGGTAGCAGTCATAGTTAGAACATGAGGAGATTGACCTTTTTGTTGTAAAAGTGCCCGTTGTTCCACACCAAATCGATGTTGTTCATCAATGACAACGAAACCCAGTCTGGAAAAATTAACCTTATCTTGAATTAAGGCATGAGTTCCCACTAAAAGTGGTAATTCTCCCGTTTCTAATTGAGCATGAATTTCCCGGCGTTTCTTAACTTTAGTAGAACCTGTCAGTAATTCCACAGGTAAGTGTAATAAGTTAAACCATCCCACTAATTTACGATAATGTTGTTCGGCTAAAACTTCTGTGGGAGCCATTAGTGCGGCTTGATATCCAGATTGAATGGCGGCAAGAATAGCTATTACTGCAACCACAGTTTTTCCTGAACCCACATCCCCTTGAACTAATCGATTCATGGGTGCAGTTTTCTGCAAGTCATTGAGGATATCATTCACTACCCTTTCTTGGGCATTAGTGAGTACAAATGGCAATAGTTTATAAAATTGATCGATGAGTTTCCCTGTAGCCGCGATAACTGCACTAGATTGAACTTCCCGCTGTGCTTTACGACGCTGGAGAAAGCCCAATTGTAAATAGAAAAACTCATCAAACACTAAACGCCGTCGGGCAGCCGCTAGAGTATCATTATCAGTAGGAAAATGAATATTTGCGATCGCATCATCAACCTTCATCAACCCATACTGTTGTCGCAAAGCCTTGGGCAACGGCTCTTTTAGTTGTTTCGCGGCAGGCAGCACTGCAACTACCGCCTTTCTAACTATATCTGCCGACACACCCTCAGTTAGAGGATAAACAGGCAAAAGCCGACCAATTTTCACAGATTCAATCGTACCACCAGAATCATCTAAAACTTCCAACTCCGGGTCTTGTAGAGTTATCCCATATTTATTTTTCTTCACCAAACCCGAGGCAGCCACTATTGCTCCCACCGTATATTGTCGCTTTTGTTGTTCTTGCCAACCGCGATTACTGTAGCGAGTGCCAGCAAAAAAACGACTTAACTTAATCTCACCTGTCTTATCTTTAAGTACCACCTCAAAAATCGTTAACTTACTATTGCGGGGACTAGTAAAACAGGTACAGCGCTTAACTGTTCCCATAATTGTTACCGTGTCACCTTCCACTAAATTAGAGATATTAACTTGACGAGCATAATCAATATGATTTCGGGGATAATAATATAAAATATCCCGCACCTTATGCAATCCCAAACGTTCTAAATATTTACTCCTGTAACTTCCAATTTCTCCCACCTGAGATAGAGGCAAATCCAGATTGAGACTTAGCGGTAATTGAGAAGGAGCCGCAACTAAAGGAGTAGTGCGCGGTAACTTAATTTGAGGATCAGAAGATTCCTCATTACTGCGACTTTGAATTTCTTGCTGAAGCTGATATAAAAACCGACGAGTATCCGCCACTAGATGTTGGCGATTCTCCACTGTCATTTCCGAATAGCCCACAAATTCCGTAGCAATAGCTTGCCACTTCCGCCTTTCCTCTGGCATCAGTACCCCAGGCGTTTTGCCAAAACTAATACAGAGAAACTCACTAAATCGATACTGATTCCCCATCAAGTCAGAGAAACCCTTCTCCGCCTCGACTGAAAGAGCTTTTTGCAATCGCATCCAATCTGGTAATTCCATATTATTTCACCACAAAGACACAATCTTATAGTAAAACAGGAATAAGCATTTATCCATCTCTTCCTTCGTGCCTTAGTGTCTTCGTGGTTTCCTAATTATTTAAACACCAAGGCACAAAGACACTAATGAGCGTTCTAAATCTTCCTTAGTGTCTTTGTGCATTCGTGGTTTCCCCAATAATTATTCCCCCACTTTATTTTACCCCTCATTAATAGGAGAGCGATCGAGTAACTGAATCGCACGAATAGCATTCCGTTTGATAGAATTTGGCAAGGGAGGAACATGTGGAATTTGGGATAACATATCAATTGTTCGACGCAACATCCGCACAATGTCCCCTTCATCCAAGCTAGTATTCTTACATAAATCAACCCATTCCACCCCTAATGCCCACTGCTCTACCAATCCAATTAAGTCATATTCTAACCAAATAGGTAAAGCCACAGAATATCGCCGCTGCAACTGAAATAATTGACGGCGTAAACCTCTCAAATTCTTCAGCGATTCAGTAGCTTCTTCTGAAGGTGGGTAATTTGTCCAGCTATCCGGGCGAGGCGTTTCTGTAACTAAGGCACAAACTATTCCTGCTAAATGATGGGGGTCTAAATTATCAAATTCCCCTGACATTAAGGATAAACCCACCCACAATTCATTATCCCCCCGAATCGCCGCAGCAGCCTCTCCCAAGATTGTTGGTTTCAGGTTGTCCAAACAACTAAAAGCCCTTAAAATCTCCATGAGATTGAGAAATTCTTGCCAGTGTTGGGCTTGATGCTCTCGGTATTCAGTTTGACGCTGATTAATTTGATCTTGTAAAGTTAAGCGCCGTTTGTGGCGTTTGAGCAATTGGGAGGGATTGCCCCACTGTCGCAAGGGATGAGCCTCTAATTGGGATTTCACCCCATCAACGACTTGGAGCTGATGGGCGACTTCAGGAGCCACCATCAATTCTACATCAGTGGGAATTTGAGATGCGATCGCAATCGTTTCTTCTGTGCCACGTCTTGATTGTCCTGGTTTAAGATTGAGTTCTGCGGGGGGTGTCACAGATGTCAGGGTTTGCGGCTGTACAATCTGAGCGTGCAAGCCAACTACGTCAGCCGATGTCCCTATATACCAACGATTATCGACACTTAAACAAACTAGGTTGTAGCTGTTACCTCGACCTTTTTCTTTACTAACCAAGATAGCCGGAACTGGAGCAGAAACTAACACGTATTTACCTTTTAAAGATAAAAGTGTTCCAGGAGCCACATCGGGCATAAATCTGGCTATCTCGCTAGCTTCCCTGGCTTCGGCTTGTTTTTGCAAGGTTTTCAGCAATAGCCTTTCTTGCTTGAGTCGTTCCCTCAGTTTTTCATAACTGGTGAGGTGGCTCCGCTCAATTGTCGCTAATTGAATGTCAATTCTGGTTAATTCTGTCGTCAACTCAGTAAGAGCTTGTTGCTGAGGTCTAAGATAGAGTGTTGCTAGGTATTGACCGAAGCTCCGCTCTACTAACTCCCTGGCTTCCGCGATAGTGTGAGTTTGCAGTAAATTCAGAACCATCCCGTAGGTAGGTGTAAACTGACTTACTAGTGGGTCTGCCTTGCTAGTTGCCAGGTACGCCGCTTCTGTCGCCCCTTCAAAGGGAGTTTGCAATGTCACCACATAGCCAATCGCATCCATTCCCCGCCTTCCAGCCCTACCCGCCATCTGCAAAAATTCAGAGGCATTTAGGAGTCGGTGTCCCCTGTCAGTACGTTTAGAGAGGGTGGAAATAACCGTAGTACGAGCGGGCATATTAATTCCTGCGGCTAATGTCTCAGTAGCAAACACCACCTTGACTAAACCCATTTGGAATAATTCTTCAACAAATCCCTTCCAAGCGGGCAAAATGCCAGCATGGTGAGCCGCAATACCTCTGTAGAGTGGTTTTATTTGGGAGGGGCGACCAACTTCAGGATTGCGAGTGATAAATTCGTCAATACGGCTTTTTAGTTTAGCAGCTTCTTGTTCGTTGACTAGGGAAAAGTCATTCAACTCTTCCATTGACTTATCGCAGCCCCGACGACTGAAGATAAAATAAATAGCGGGTAACATGTCCCGTTGCTGCAACTGACTGATAACGTAGGAAATGCTGGGGCTTTCGGGACGGCCACCTCTTCCCCTACCTTTTTGCCCTTTAACTTTGAGGCGAGCATTAATATGAGTTTGACTAGAGTCTAACAGGGGAAATAGTCCCTTGGGATGAACAAAGCTAAACTGTAACGGAACAGGTCGAAAGTCAGAATAGATTAGCTCAGTTGCGCCGTGGACCAAATTTAACCAGTCTGTCAACTGCTCGGAGTTGGCAACAGTGGCAGAGAGAGCCACAAGCTGGATTTGGGCTGGGCAATAAATAATCGATTCTTCCCATACTGTTCCCCGCTGTCTGTCGTTCATGTAGTGGCATTCATCTAGCACTACCGCCTCAACCCCTTCCAGGGAAGTGCCAATTTGCCCAATGGGGGTTCCATAGAGCATGTTACGGAATATTTCTGTCGTCATCACCAAGATGGGGGCATCCCGGTTGATTGAGATATCGCCAGTTACTAAACCTACTTGCTCTGCGCCAAAAAGCCTCTGAAAATCTCGTAATTTCTGGTTGGAGAGGGCTTTTAGAGGAGTGGTATAGAAAATGCGACCGCCCCTTGACAAAGCGCGGTAAATAGTGTACTCCCCAATCAGAGTTTTCCCAGAACCCGTAGGGGCACAGACGACCACAGAGCGACCCGCATTGAGAGCTGCGATCGCCTGTTGCTGAAATGGATCGAGGGAAAAGGGAAATATAGTTTCCAGATCGAGCTCTATAGGTCTAGTAGAAGCGTTCACACGAGGTCTTTCCAATTATATTGATGGGGAATGCCCAAATATTTTTTGATGTTAATTCATGACTCACCTGCTCCATTGTAAACTGCTCGCAGTGAGCTGAAGACACAGTTTACGCTTTTATTTGAGTAGGCGTGGCTCAACCAAACTATGTAACAGTATGTAAACCTGGCTTGAAGCTTAATTTTAGGTAATCCTTAAGCAATTTACCAAATATTTTGGTTTAGAGCCAAGTCCTTCTGGGACGGCTTTCTCTATATTGTGGATATATAGCAGACAGGGATAAAAAAGCAGCAATCAATATTTTCAAAGCCGCCTAGAACCCGATCCGGAGTTGGTTAAATTTTTTCATTTTATCCTGATAGCTTATCTGTCCACCTGAAGAAAGTAGTACAAACTCTGACATTCGGACACGGAGGTCTACGATGTGCTACCCTATCAGTGGGTTCTCACTCTCATTCCCTAAACGGTATGGGGGCAAAAATTTTGTCGATTTAGTCAATCGGTTAATCAACTATTTTGCCGTTGCTTGCCAATGGGCGGATGACAATCGCGGCAGTGGTCGCTAGATGGAGATAGACATTATAGCATAATGAACGAGGCGGTAGGAGCAATAAATAGATTCTGATTTGACGAAAATATAGATTCTGATTTGAACATTAGCTCTATGCTCTTAGTGTCTATCTGAAGAATTGGGAATGGGGAATTGGGCATTTGTCCCGATTCCCCATTTCTTAGTGCTACTATTAACACCTAGTACGACAGCAGGATCGGACATTTCATCCCTGGACTAAAGTCACGGGGTTTTCATGCTATTTCCTTAATAATATTTAACAATCAATAAACAGTTGCGGTCATCGTCAGTGCGGATATAACTAAGCTCATCAGCAATTCTGCGCAAGATGAGGATACCTCGTCCACTTCCCCCTAGATGCTCCCCTTTCTGTAAAAGTTCCTGGATCTTGCCTTCTAAATCGAAGGGGGGGCCTTGATCCCAGATGCGGATCTCTAACTGATGGGGGGACACCTTGACTTCGATATCAACAGGGAGATCCGGTGAGAGGTTTTTGTGGGCATGGCGAACCGCGTTAGTAAATCCCTCCGCGATCGCTAATTGGCACTGTAACCAGACTTTCTGGGGAATAGATGGCTGGTTTAGCCGATCGAACCATGACAAGACTGGATCTAACGTGGGTGGGAGATCGGAGGTAAATTGTTTGCTAGATTGTTTAAGGTCTTCCAATTGCTCAAAGCCTTTTAAATCAAAGATACCAAAGCCGGGTTTTCAAAGGATCTATACTCCCTGACGAAAAATCCAGTTTACCCTAGATTTAACCCTTGTTCTACTATTGACTCAATTGACTTGGGACTTTTATCAATTTGTCACTAAACTACACTCAACTGCACAAAGTTGCCACCCTCCTTGTCAAAGGCGTGGATCTGGAATCTCCTTGAGTGACTTGTAGTACCTCGATGCCATGTACCAAATTTTGATTATCGATGACGATCCAGCGATTCAGATCTTGTTGAAACGGACACTTCACAACCAGGGGTATCAAGTCTCCGTTGCCAGTGACGGCGCAGACGGTTTGGCACAAGCGGTGGAGTTACATCCGGCGCTGGTAATTTGTGATTGGATTATGCCACGGATGAACGGATTAGAGGTTTGTCGCCAGATCAAGGCTAAACCAGAACTATCCATGACTAAGTTTATTCTTCTGACATCCCTTGGCTCAGTTGAGGATCGGGTTAAGGGGTTAGATGCAGGTGCGGATGACTTCTTGTGTAAACCGATTGAAATGGCAGAGTTGCAGGCGCGGGTGCGGGCAGGATTGCGGTTGTATCAACTCAGCCTCGATTTGCAGCACGAAAAGGAAAAATTGGAGGCGGAATTAGCAGAAGCGGCAGAATACGTTACTTCTATCTTGCCAGACAAGATGACCGGACCACCTGTAACCATTGATGCCCAATTCATTCCTTCTCGACAACTAGGGGGTGATGGTTTTGATTACTATTGGCTGGATTGCGATCGTTTGGTCATTTATCTCTTGGATGCGGCTGGACATGGTTTGAGGGCAGCTTTACCAACTCTGTCAGTCTTAAATCTGCTCAAATCCCAAGCCCTCCCCACCATCGATTACTATCAACCGAGTGATGTACTCAGAGGGTTAAACCAAACGTTCCAGATGACTCAGCGCAATGACAAGTATTTTACGATCTGGTATGGGGTCTATAATCGGGTAACCCGTAAACTGGTTTATGCTAGCGCTGGACATCCTCCCGCGATCTTAGTGTCGAGTATGTCAAACGGGAGGGTTGAGGTGAAAAGGTTGAAAACCCTAGGCTTACCTGTGGGTATGTTTCCAGATATTGATTATGTGGATGAAGTATGCCAAATCACCCAGCCGAGTAGTCTCTACATTTTCAGTGATGGGATTTACGAGATTAACCAAAAGGATGGCACGATGTGGGGACTTGACCCATTCATAACCTTACTCGCTGACACTAGACAGAAAAACTCCTCTAACCTAGAGCAGATTTTGGATGCTGTCCAAGCCCTCAACTCTAAGGACTATTTTGATGACGATTTGTCTTTATTGGAAATTAAATTTGAGTGAAGGATTGCCATGATGTGGGATCTGCGCAAGCTCGTGCCAATGGGTAAGTGCGCAGATCCCAATGGCACGAGCTTTTGCGCACTTACCCATTGGCGCTTGGCATCCACAGGAAGTTCTCGGCAACGAATGATTACTGACGATCCCAAAGGAACGAGGGAAAGGGGGGATCTGAATCTCTTAGAGATTACCCCCTATCCAAGAGGATCTTGCCATCCTTCTGGACTCCCTTGACAATTAGCTAGATTGACTGTACTTCTCCTCAAAATCTTCTCGCGTGGGAAAGATTTCAAAAACGCGATCCATACTAGTGAGTTCAAATAACATCCTGATTTGCTCGTTAACGGAGCAAACAAAGAGCTTACCACCAGCCGCACGAACGGTTTTGAGGGCTAGGACAAGCGATCCTAGACCTGAACTATCCATAAAGGTAACATTTTTGAAATCAATCAATACAAGATCGACATTGGATGCCACAAGATCGCTAATCTCTTGACGAAATTGCGCGGCTTTGGTCCCGTCTAGGATACCGTCAGGTTGAACAACTTTAACCACAGGAGGCATATACCACTAAAGACTGGCTTTAAATAAATACTCAGACTTTGCCCAGTATAGCTGCGAGAATTACTTTCAGCAAAATTCTAATC
>NZ_JAMZMM010000009.1 GCF_024178385.1 Limnofasciculus baicalensis BBK-W-15
TCTTAGAATTATTAAATCTTTATCAAAAACACTACCCCCATCCCTTGCCTGAAATTGAAACAAAAATAGAGAATATTGAACTAGAATTTATTAGCGAAGATTTATTAAAAATTCTAGCTTCTATGGAATTTGGCACGGAGCGCATTCAGAAAATTATTCTATCCTTGCGTAACTTTTCCCGTCTTGATGAGTCGGAAATAAAAAAGGTTGATATTCACGATGGAATTGATAATACTATTTTAATTCTGATGTCCCAATTGAACCCAAAGATTGAACTACTGAAGCAGTATGGTAATTTGCCGTTAATTGAGTGCTATCCAGCCCAGCTTAATCAACTATTTATGAATATCATCAACAATGCAATTGATCAACTATTAACTAATTCCACAAAATTATCCAAGCAAATTTTAATTCAAACTAACCCTATTGAAAACGACCAAATTCAAGTGAGGATTCGAGACAATGGTTTAGGCATCCATCCAGAAATAAAAGACAAAATATTTGATCCATTTTTTACCACGAAGCCGATTGGAGAAGGCACTGGTATGGGGCTGGCTATTTCCTATCAAATTATTGAGAAACATGGCGGGAAAATTGAGGTAATTTCTGAATTGGGTGAAGGTACTGAGTTTGTCGTCACTCTGCCGATATTATCTAGTTTAGTCAAGGAAGGGATCGTGATGAACGCTTTAAGATAATAGGATATTGGGGAAAACTCCCAACTCTACGGAGGAGAATTGTAGAGTCAAGTTACCGTATCAGTAAATTTACGGTTACAAAGCCAAAGAAATCTATTCTATAATCACAGCAGTTGTTTAAGGATATAATGAAATGTATACAACTGAGATGATTTCAATCAATACTAAATCTCATAACGTTGATTTCCTGTGGCAAGCTGCGGAAACCTTATCATTAAATGAAAAAGCCGAACTTATTGAGAAGTTGCTGGGTAGAGAATCAGGATTGATGCTAATATCTGCTAACAGTAATTTAGCTGATTACGTGATTGCTCAGACGCAGTTGTTATCTTTGACAGGGTTAACTTATGTATGGAATGCGATTACTGCTGAGATTGCTGGGAAATTAAGTTAAATCCTTCTCAAGTATAAACTCAACAGCCAAGTTAATCGATTAAGATGGTAGGGCACTGGCTGTAGGTGAATTGTTATTTCTATTAAACTAACTTTGTTACTGAAAAAAATAACTTGATTTGATAAATATAAAGATCTTCAATCCACATTTCAATTAGTAAATGTTAGAATCTTATCGGGGATGGTAATGTCCATGGTTTTCTCCTCTCGACAAGCTAAAAGAGTAAATTGGTCAAGTAATAAAGGTATTATACCTTAACAGCTTCTAATTTACCTGGATAAAATTCCCCGATTTCTACTGGTAATTCTACCATCTGACTGTTATAAAATTTGGCAACTAACTTACAAATATTAGAGGCAATTCCCTGATTAAACCTGAAGGTTTCCGAAAAAATATTATTGCCATTAATAATTTGGATTTCTCGATCGGCAATGGTATCTATTTCGACTGTTATCGGAAACTGATATTCTTGGTTTCCAATTAAAACTATGACATCGAATATTTTCGATATTTTGGTTGGTTTTATGGTTAGGATTTGTACTTTCATGCTTTCCTTAGATAAACGCCTTGTTGATTCCAGTATCGCAAAAATTCATCTTTCTCCATTTTATATTTTGTGCCTTTACCCTGTGGATCTCGAATCTTAACTTTTCCGGTTTCATCAATACCATCAACCACAACAATATGACCAAATCGCCCTCCTATCTCCCATAGTACCGCAGACCATGAGCCTTTGGTGTTTAAAGCATCAACCACTTGAGACGGTGTTGCGCCAGGTATCACTAATTCTCCACCACCCCAAAGTCTAGAAGTGTCAGGATCGAGAGTATTTAGGGCACGGGCAATGGTGCTGGCATCTGTGGGTACTCCTGTTTGGGAGGCGATGCCTGTAATTATTACGGAGCGAGGGCAACCTGTTATGGTGGCTATTAGCTATGCACAATATGTTTCTCTGTTAGAAACTATTGATATTTTGTCGGATCGGGAATTTAAGGAGCAACTGATAGCCGGAATTGCAGAAGATCGACAAGGGAAAAGAGTAAGTTTGTCAGATGCTATCATCCAGTTAGGATGG
This sequence comes from Limnofasciculus baicalensis BBK-W-15, assembly GCF_024178385.1. Taxonomy (GTDB): domain Bacteria; phylum Cyanobacteriota; class Cyanobacteriia; order Cyanobacteriales; family Coleofasciculaceae; genus Limnofasciculus; species Limnofasciculus baicalensis. Next base: position 2,168 of record NZ_JAMZMM010000009.1, read on the forward strand.
GAGTGAATTATTGATAAGTTAACTAGAAAATGCCGCGAGAGCTAACTTATGGAATATGAAATTGAGTTAATTCCTTTGGCTATTAAGCTACTAGTAAACAAGCTCTTTTCTTTGCAGGGGAATTATTAAATAGTAATCTGTTGACTTTTAGCTAAATGCAGAAGTTGCGCAGGAATGCCTCCCCACAGTAAAGCTGAAATCCAAACGTTAACATCAAGAACAACTCTCATTTTTTACCCCATAACTCTTGTCTCACTTCTTTGACAATTTCACTGATTTCTTGAAGTGTCGGTTGTTCCGGATCAGGTTCTAGTTCATCAATTTCTTGAAGAAATTTATCTAAATCAATTCTTGGCTTGGTAATTTTTTCAAAAATAATAGCTCCTTCTGTAACTGAAATCTTATATTCAGTTAATGGTTGTAATTGTGCTAAAATTTCTGACGGAATCTCTAATTTGCCATCAGGGGTTACTTTAGCAATTAATTGTGTTTTCATTATTTTCTCTCAATCTAAGTTAATTAATATAGGGTGCGTAATATCCTGTATGCTGCATCAGTTGTGGATATTTTTAACTATTGTAGGGGCGAAGCATTCGGGCGATAACCTATTCCAAAAACGATAGTATTTATATCCGAATGCTTCGCCCTGACTGGGGAAAGAAAACACCCCCTATCTACTTAATTTCCATCAAAGTTTCGTCCCACATTCCGGACAGAAATTATGAGTAGAAATAGTCTTCGCCCCACAATTACTGCAATAGATTATCTCAGCTACTATGTCACTTTTCGGACGTTCCGGCAAACCAATCATTTGGGCATTACTCTTACCCGGTGCAACCATCGGATAACAATTTTCATCCTTATTTACCCGGATATCTGCCAAAACAGGACCATCATGTGCGAGAATTTCTGCGATCGCATCCTCCAATTGCTCCGGGTTTGTCACTTGCATCCCCTTGACACCATAAGCCTCGGCTAATTTCACAAAATCCGGCATCCCTACTTCCATATCGGAGGAAGAATACCGTTCCCCGTAAAATGCTTCTTGCCACTGACGTACCATCCCTAGCCAACCATTATTCAGAATCACTGTCTTGACATTAATCCCATAATGTGCAAGGGTTCCCAATTCCTGAATATTCATTTGAATTGAAGCATCGCCCGCCACACAAATTACCTGTTCATTTGGTAGCGCCACCTTCACACCCATGGCTGCGGGCATACCGTAACCCATCGTGCCCAAACCACCGCTAGAAATCCAGCGGCGGGGTCCATTTTTCAGGAATTGGGCAGCCCACATTTGATGTTGACCGACATCGGTAGTATAGTAAGCATTGGGCGCTTGACGGTGTAACTCTACCACCACTTCTTGGGGAGAAATGCGATCGGGATAGTGAGAAACTTGTAAGGGATATTCTTCACGCCAACGGTTAATTCGGGCTAACCACTCTTTAGTTTGTTGTGGTTGGGCAGGAATTCCTTGTTCCTCATAGCGGCGCAACAAATCATTCAATACTAACTTCACATCTCCCACAATGGGTACTTGGGGGGCGCGATTTTTCCCTACTTCTGCGGGGTCAATATCAATATGAATTACTTGGGCATGGCTGGCGAATGTATCTAGTTTACCTGTAACTCGGTCATCAAAACGCGCACCCACAGCGATGAGCAAATCGCACTCAGTTACAGCAAAGTTAGCATAAGCTGTCCCGTGCATACCCAACATACTTACAGATAGAGGATGATTTTCATCAAATGCCCCCTTACCCATTAAAGTTGTCGTTACCGGAATTTGGAATATTTCGGCTAATTGTTGTAACTCATCATGGGCAGCCGATGCGATCGCGCCACCTCCCACATATAATAAAGGTCGCTTTGATTCCCGAATCAAATTGAGCGCCTGATTAATTTGGCGAGGATTCCCCTTAACTGTCGGACGATAACCTGCTAACTTAACAGTACCGGGTTCCACAGGGACATAATCAAATTCTTCCAATCCCACATCCTTGGGAATATCAACTAAAACCGGACCAGGACGACCAGTGCTAGCAATGTGGAAAGCTTCTGCTATAATCCATGCCATATCCTTGGGGTCCCGCACCACATAAGAATGCTTAACAATTGGTAACGTAATCCCATAAATATCAGTTTCCTGAAAAGCATCGGAACCAATTGCCGCCCGTGGCACTTGACCTGTAATAATTACCATGGGAATCGAATCCATGTGGGCGGTAGCAATACCCGTGACTAAATTAGTTGCACCGGGACCCGATGTCCCGAAACATACTCCCACTTTACCAGTAGCACGAGCATAACCGTCAGCAGCATGAGCTGCCCCTTGCTCGTGTCTGACTAAGATATGCTGAATTTCGCCACGGGCTTCCCAGCGGTACAATTCGTCATAAATCGGCAGGATAGCGCCACCGGGATAGCCGAAAATATGCTCGACACCGTGACGTTTGAGACTATCCATTAAGGCAAAAGCGCCTGATTTCGGAGTACTCATCTTCTGTTGGACTTCTTTTTTGGCGATGGTTTGAGAACGCACTCTGATTACCTCACTAAAGAACTAAAGGTTTTTATACGATCCGATATTTATCTAAAATACTTGCTCGGGCTGCGGATAACCCTTTATTTTATAGGATAATGGGGATTTCTGTCTAGAGCGGATTTAGGATTGTGATGGTCTATCTTACCTTTTGCAGTATTCTTAGACAAGGATTTGGGCGAATGCGGAACAACGAATGAGAGTGGCGGAAGCAGCAAAGATTTAGTCGGAAAAAGTGCTGAATATGTCGGGTTTGTTGGCTGTAAATTAGATTAAGTAGGCGCTCTCGTTTCTTTGGGGATCTTTCAGATCCAGGATTCCAAGTCGAATGGCTCAACTGCTTGAATGCGCTGGAAGTCTCGATCGCTTGTGACTAGGGTAAGTTGATGCTGGATGGCAACTGCGGCAATCCACAGATCGTTTTCGCCGATGCCCAATTGAGTGATGTTGGTTTGACGGCGTTGGGCTTTGTCTTTTGGGGCGTAGCGATCGAAAACTGCCGCTTTGAGGTTACCGTAAATTTCGGCGGTGGTTTCGTCGATGGGATAGATGTATAGCCCAAGTAGGAAGCGTTGAACTAGGGCAAGATTAGCCTGTCGTTGTTGGGATCTCGCCGCCATGTCAATCAGTTCACCCTTAACAATGGTGCAGGTAGCGATTGAGGAATCCCCAAGGCTGGCAAGGTGTTCGAGTACTTGAGTCTTGCCTAGTATGGCATAGCTACAATGGTTGGTGTCGAGGAGAAACATTACTCAAAGGGATTGGGGCTGTAGTCAAATTGTGCTTCGCCGCCTGAGTTTTGGACAGCTTCTAAACATTCTTGGAAGTCATCGCCTGACCAAGTGCCGATTGTCTTGAGGTGGGTGAGGAAGGATTTAGCAGTTGGGATCGAAGGTTTCGTGGTGAGAGATTTCAGGAAGGAGAGGGCTTCAGCAAGCCTTGTATTGGGCAAAGCTTCGATTGCTTGGAGGAGTTGTTCTTTGAGAGTCATGATCGTGTATCTTGTCGCTTATGGGCGATCGCATCCGCTTGCTTTTGGCATTTACTCTTTCATTTTAGGCGATCGCATCCCCGTGCTTTTGGCATTCGCTCTTTCATCCCAGAGTCACTACAGCGTCCAATCTTCGAGTGAAAGTCCCGGAACTTGACCAAAGTCTCGTTGGTTGCGGGTGACAACGACAGAGGTTCCCCAAGTGGATGAAAGAGAAAATTCTGACTATACTACTATAATAACGCCAAATATTTGTTTTTATGATTCTGACTGAATTATTACCAATGCTGCGAGATTTATCCCGCCACGATAAGTTGCGTTTGCTGCAATTTTTGGTAGCGGAAATGGCTAAAGAAGAAGGTTTAACTTCGCCAGAAAATGGAGCAGTTTATCGAGTTTGGTCACCCTATAATTCCCCGGAAGCTGCTCATAAATTAACGAAGCTATTGGAGGAACAGAAGCATAACGGATGGCACGTCTCTATGCCGATGAACAATACCCCTATCCTGTTGTAGAATTACTGCGAAATTTGGGTCATGATGTGTTAACTGTTCAAGAAGCAGGCAAAGCTAATCAAGGAATTTCTGACTCGGATGTTTTAGCTTTTGCTAAGTGAAACTAAACCTAAAGATTTTGATGCTTGCTACGATCCGGAAACTGTAGATTTTGAAAATCTGAGAGTAAACGCTCCTAGATTATTCAATTATGCCAATCGTGATGCCCAAAAAGCTAAGTATAGAGGAGAGATTTTCCCCTCAGATCAACCTGTAGGTAATTATGGGGAAAATTCTTTCGAGTTTTTTCAAACTGATAGACAGCAAAACAGAAAAGGAATCATAGCTATAGACTTACTGAGGTGGTCACCATGATCAAAAATGAATCAGAATATAAATATAGTCAAGAATGGGCAGAAAAGTTTAAAAGATCTATATCGGCGATGGGGCAAGATGAAGAATGGAAAAGAAATGATTTGAGCAGATGGGAATCAAATCTAAGTGTGTTACTCTATCATCTGGAGGAGTTAGAAAAAGAAATAGCTGAATATGAAAGACTGATTAATTGCGATTGCAGCCAGCCAATAGAAATTGAAGTTAAAAAATTTTCTGAACTGGCAGAGGCTTTAATTAAAGCTCGGATGGCAGCCAAAATTAGCCACGAAGAACTAGCAGAAATTGTAGGTTTTGACTCAGGAAGGATTAAGCAATGTGAAGATAAAAGATATGAATGTGCTAGTTTTGGAGAAATGCTGGAAATTAGTGCAGCTTTAGGTATAGAGTTTAGAAATACAGCGATATGGGTAAATTTTGAGGAAATAGAGACAGGTAAAAAAATAGCCAAAAGATGGCGAAAAAGAAGAGAAAAAATGAAGATGGCAAGTACAAGATCTTAAAGAGTTGTAATTTGACCAAGAGGTTGGGTAACATCTGTCAGTGCGAGCTAACATTGAAGTTGTGCGGCGGCTGGTAGCCTTGAACTGAGTCTTCAGATTTCTTGTCCCTCCGCACCAACCCGGTGTTACGCAATGGGAGATGTCAAATTGAAGTAACTCGCAGACGCAAACCAAGTGCCTGGACAACCTTGAGAATTGTAGCAAATTCTGGATTGCCTTCAATCGATAACGCCTTATAAAGACTCTCGCGCCCAAGCCCCGTTTCACGAGCGATATGTGTCATTCCCTTGGAGCGAGCAATATCTCCTAATGCAGCGACGACTAGGGCGGGATCGCCATCTTCAAGTGCTGCTTCGAGATATGCAGCCATATCATCTCTAGTTTCCATGTGATCCGCTGCATCCCAGGGATAAGTTTGAATTTTGGTCATAACGATCTCCTATAATTTCTCCGCTAAATCTAAGGCTGTCTTTATATCCCGCTCTTGGGTACGTTTGTCCCCTCCTGCAAGTAAGACAATCAATGTATCCCCGGATTGTACGAAATACACTCGATACCCTGGGCCATAGTCAATACGCACTTCTGATACACCTTTTCCCACTGGCTTCACGTCACCAGGGTTGCCCATCGATAAACGACGAATGCGAATATCGATACGCGCCCTAGCTTGCCTATCCCGCAAGGAGTTAAACCATCGGGAATAGATTTCCGTCTTACGAATTTCAATCATGTCTTGTATCCTCCGGGATACAAGACAACTGGGATACAAGCAGACAACAGAAAGTATTAATTAAGAGTAGCTCCCTTAAAATCAGCTTAATTATTATTAATTTACTTTGGCACTAAAAAGAGGTAAGCAGAGCTATTCCTAACCAACAACCAATAACCAATAACCAATAACCAATAACCAACAACCAATAACCAATAACCAATAACCAATAACCAATAACCAATAACCAATAACCAATAATCAATAACTACTGACTAGACTTAATTCCCCGTCTCTGTAACTGATTCATAAAAAATTCTTCCAAAGAGACACGCGCCAAGTTAATCCCAATAAGCTGTGCCCCCATTAACCTCAGACTACCAAGAAACTCTTGAGGTTCGCCCTTTAATTGACCATGCCAAACATCTTCATCGAATGCCAAATCCTCGATCCAACGATTCAGGATATCTATATTACCACCTTTGCCCCTCACCTGATAGCGATTAGCCTTACCCAGAAGTTGATCCAGGGAACCCATACAGATTAATTCGCCCTCAGCTAAGATGGCAATGCGATCGCAAATCATCTCCACATCTGATAAAATATGGCTATTGAAGAATATTGTTTTCCCTTGCTCTTGTAGGGAAAGGATAATCTCCCGTATTTGATAGCGTCCGATTGGATCTAATCCTGACATAGGTTCATCAAGAAATATCAATTCTGGATCGTTAATTAGAGCTTGTGCCAAACCGATACGCTGAAGCATCCCTTTAGAATATTGCCGCAGTTGCTTTTTGCGCCCTGTTTCTTGAGATAATCCGACTAATTCCAATAACTGCGGGATACGTTGGCGCTTTACGCTGGCAGGAATTTGGAATAAGTCAGCCACTAGTTCCAAAAATTCCCATCCCGTCAGATAATCGTAGAAATAGGCATTTTCTGGCAAATAGCCGATTCGTTGCTTAACTGAAGTATTTCCTATGGGTTTACCCAATAACCACCCTCTTCCAGCAGTAGGGCTAACTATCCCTAATAATGTTTTTAATAATGTAGTTTTTCCTGCACCATTTGGGCCAAGTAAGCCAAAGGTTTCTCCCTGATAGACGGTGAGGGAGAAGCTTTTGAGAGATTCAATTTTTTGATTGAGCCAGAATCCTGTGCGGTAGACTTTCTGTAATTCTAAAGTCTGAATTACAGGTATTCTATCTATAACAGTTAGTGCAGACGCTGAATTGACAGTAGAATTCATTTGATTTTCGCAGCAATTTGAGGATTGTAAAGCCGCAAGTAATTCCAATAATTACCAAACACCTGCTTCACATAATCTTGGGTTTCTGGAAAGGGAATAGATTCCACAAATTCATCGGTATCAATTGCTCCTTTTCCTGCCAGCCATTGCCCTGTATTCCCAGAGCCAGCATTATAACTGGCAACTGCTAGGGCGGAGTTATTGTTATGGCTTTGCAGCAAATCTGCTAGAAGCCAAGTCCCCAATTTGATATTATCGTTGGGGTTGTCTAATTTATATTGCGCCAATTTGATATTTTTGGCAACTAATTCACCTGTGGTAGGCATCATCTGCATTAAGCCAACTGCACCTGCCGAGGAACGAATATCTGACTCAAAGCGAGACTCTTGGCGAATCAGGGCAATGGTGAGGAGGGGGTTGAGATGGTGTTGTTTTGAATAATTTGCGATCGCATCCATAAAAGGTAATGGATATAAAGCATACCAGTAAGTTGGTGTTTTTTGCAGTTTCTCGTATTCGGCTTTTTCTTGGGGTGTTTCCCTATCCTCCAAACTGGCGATGGTGGAAATTCCCTCCAGGTAATCGCCGCTGGCTATCCGGAGTAAGCCATCGGTAAACTCTTCGGTAACGGTGGGCTTAATCCTATTGGTAAATTCGGCTTGCCAAAGCATCCAAGCATCTCGATCTTGACCTAGTTGATACAATTCTTTTAAAGTTTCAGATCCAAGAGGTAAAATAGGGCGGGTTGGTGGTGATACTATTTTAGGATTAATCTGGCGTACTGTACTGAAATCTCCTACTTGCCAACCGAGTTGTACTGCCGATCGCCAAGCATAGTAAGATTGGGGATGATTGGCGATAACTTGCTCGAAAGCGGCTTTAGCTTCCTGTTTTTGTCCTAGTTTATTCGCCCATTTCCCCGCCCAATATCCTGCCTGACGTGCTAAAAAACTATCGGGGTTATTTTTAGTAATGGTTTGGGCTAATTGTAATGCAGATTTTGGATCTCCTCCTGCTGCTTTGGCACGAGCAAGTTTCCACTGATAGGCAGCACCTGCTGGCGATTTGCTATACTTAGTTAGGAGTAATTCACGAGCTACCTCGGCTGCTTGTTGACTGGAAAGACGCTCTAGGGTTTCTGCTTTAACTATAACTGCTTCACCTGCGCGATCGGGAAATCGATCTATGGCTTGATCTAAATAAGGAACAGCTTCAATATCCGGTTCTATTTTAGCAATTTTTACCAGGGCATCAAAGCTTTCTGTGGCTCTGGGAAATTCCTCCACTACTTTTTGGTAAGCTAGTTTAGCCTCACCTCGCTTTTCGGCATATTCTAGTCCTAATGCAGCTAAGTAAGCATGGCGGGATGTGGGTTCAGTTTTGGCATAGGCGGCACTAGCTTGCCCGTATTTTTTGGCTTTCCAGTAACCAATTGCAATGGCTTCCCAATCTTTTGGTGAAATAATTGCCTTGTCTTTATCTTCACCAGTTTTACCATATTGGGCAACGAACTGATCGAGTATCTTAGTGATTTTTGGTTGATCGAAGGCATAGCGAGTTAAGATCGACATTAGTTCCGGTTGAGCTGGATCTTTCTCGATTTTTGCCTTGGCTAATTCTAGAATGAGGGGATGAGAGGGGTATTTCGCGATCGCGTTTTCCCAGTATTTCGGATCTTTGGGCGAGATAGCAGAAAAATGCTGAAATTTTTCCATCACACCCGACTGATTTGTAGAGGCAGTGAGAGTAGAATCCAGATATTTAGAAGTTTTGGCAGCAAGGGCATATAAAGCTTCTGCGGCTACTGGTTTATTGCTATGATGTTTTAACAAATCTTGCCAAGCTGCCAAAGCTTGGCTTTTGTCGCCTATAAGTTCGTAAGATCTAGCTTTCTGAAGTGTAATATAACCTGATAGAATAGGATAATCTTTATCTAAACCATCCAACCATGTCAGTGCCTCTTTACCTTGCTTGGCAGCGATAGCATCTGCGGCTAAAATATAACGAGCGCGGGATCTTTCGAGGGATTTTTCGCCTTTTGCGATCGCTTTAAGTTGCTCGGCTCTCTGAGCAGCAGGTAAAGAAACGAGTCTAAGAGTTGGCGTGTTACCCCGATCTTCTGGTTTAATCGAATTATAGTTCAAGAAAGGTAGCCAACCAGCAACCGAACCAAGATTATAGTTCCTCGCTAGGATAGTTCCTCCTAACAACAGCGTACAAAGTCCAATCCCAGCAACCACTGCTATTAGTGTTTTCCTTTGCTTCCGCCTTGATAAACTGTGGGGAACAAAAATTTGACGTGTTTTCCTCATAAAATCTCCTGGTGATGCACAATCGGTAATAACTAATGGCAGCTAGTAAAACAACTTGAAAGTAAAAAAATTAGAGAAAAAAATTAGAGAAAAACTAATTAGCCATGAGCTGTTAGGAATTAGTAGTTAGCCATTACCAAGTACAAAAATGAACCGTTCTAAAATTGTTGCTATTATCACAGGTGCAATTTCCCTCATTTTAGCGATCGCGTATCTCCTCCTCGTCCAGATTTTGGATTTCCGGGGTGAGATGATCCCAGCTCCAGTCAGTCAGATTGAAACATCAGTTATAGTGACTCATCAAGTAACGATCGACTGATCGTCAACATTCTCCCACAAATGGGGATCGAATTGAAACTATGCCATCAATTTAATTGATGCTTACTACCATTGGTGGTGTCTAAGTACTTTCACCTAGCCTATTCTAGAGCCTCGCCCAGCCTATTGCCCAGCCTATTATAGAACATCGCCCAACCTATCCTGGAACATCCCTTACCCTCAAACTATGATTCCCTCCTCAACAATTTCTTCTCCTTTAACGATTCCTCCTTTAGAAAACGGCGATAAGCTTACCCGTGCTGAGTTTGAGCGTCGTTACGAGGCAATGGCTGAAGTTAAAAAAGCCGAATTAATTGAAGGAGTGGTTTATATGGCATCTCCGGTATGCGCAAAAAGTCACGGCAAACCCCATGGAGCCATTATGGGTTGGCTAGTTGCTTGTGAAGCAGCTACGCCAGGTGTGGAAGCACTCGATAACACAACACTTCGCCTTAATGCCGATAACGAGCCGCAACCCGATGCAATTGAAGTCTTCCCAGGGCTATGGTTGGATATAAGCGCTTTATTAGCCGGAGATTTAGCGAGAGTTATAGATTTACTCTAGCAAGAAGTCTCGACTCAATCTCATCAAGATTTTCTAGAAATATTGGGATATGCCTAGGGAAAATGATTGCCTAACAATGGCAGATATTTTTCATTAATCTAAAAAAGGATATTGATTATGAGTGTAGCAATGGAAAAGCGGAGTAAGGCTATAGAATTAGTCACCAAATTCCCTCCTGAAGTTTTGGATAAAGCCGTAGAATTGTTAGAAGCTTTACAGGCACAATTTGAAAGAGAAACGGCTTTGTTACAAATTATTGATCGAGCTTTGCCACCGGAGGATCAGCAAAAATTAGATTGCTTGCGAGAGCGTTGCGAGTGGGATAATTTAACTGAATCTGAATATCAGGAGTTATTAGCTTATGAAGATTGGTTAGAAAATCAAAACGTGGCGAGATTAGAAGCAATTATACAGCTAGCAGAAATTAAAAATATGACTTGGCAAGCTTTCTACCAAAAATTAACTCCTAGTGAGGAGTCAATCAACTAATGTCATCAGAAAGAATAACAGCTAGTCTTAAGCGTTTAGTAACAGAGAGAGCGAAAAGTTACTGTGAATATTGTCGTATTTCTAGTCAATATTCGCCTGGTTATTTTACTGTAGATCATATTAAACCATCTCAATCTGGCGGAGAAACAACTTTAGATAATTTAGCTTTGTCATGTCATGGTTGTAATAGCGTTAAACATACAAAATTTATGGCAATTGATCCTGAAACCAGCACAGAAGTAACTTTATTTAATCCGCGTCAGCAAGTCTGGAGCGAACATTTTAGTTGGAGTGAAAATTTCCTGGAAATTAGGGGGATAACCCCTTGTGGGAGAGCGACAGTAACAGCACTTAAATTAAATAGAATGGGATTAGTTAATTTAAGAGATTTGTTAGTCAAAGCTGGTTTACATCCGCCACCTGAAGTGTAAAATTTAGTAATTAAGGCATCGCGCTCCGAGTGGGATAATTTAACTGAATCTGAATATCAGGAGTTATTAGCTTATCAAGATTGATTATAAATTTCTCCAAACCAATCTTCATCAAGGGCTTTTTTTAAGGAAATATGAGCATTCTGGGGGATTGCAAAGAGCTTAGAAACAGACTTAACCGCTACAGGATATGCTTTGGCATACATTCCTTCCAGTTCATTTTTTAAACTTGGACTATCTTCTAAACGATCTTGAATTTGAGCGCGAAAATTGACAATTTCAGCAGCCCAATGATTTCCAGAATATTCTTTTTCAACTTCCCAATAACATAATTTAAGCAGATGTTCTAATAAACGGGTTAACAGACTTAACACCGCCCGTCTATCGCTTTTACCCATACTCTCTAACTCTTCTATTAAATTATCCCAGTCAACCCGATCGAAATTTCGTTCTCTTAATTGGTTGACTGTTTCTTTAATCCATTGATGATGATCTGTTTCGTATCGGGTGAATGACACGATCTTCTCCTCCTGTCACTTTTTTGTTTTAAGTTATTCTGTAAATCTATCCTTAACTCATCTGTCCATTAAATTAAAATACTAAATGATCTTCTGTCTTTGAATAATAGTCATAGATCCGGACGATCCCGATCTATGACTATTATTCTATCACTCACCTCAACAAAGGTCAAATATTATAAGCAGGTTAACAAGTAGGCACGCCTAACCCACCCTACCCACTGCGAGAATTCTGCTGTCAGATTGAGAATTACCATCAATCAATGAAACCCTGACACAATGAGCAATATGAATCGCTGCATAACAATAATCAGGATTTTGATTAGCTTCCGGTAAATAACTATCTATACGCGATACTCGCCAAGGCAATTTGATAAACTCACGCTTTGAGTAATCGTACTCTCTCAAATAAGCTCCCACCCTAACTTTCTTACCGTAGAAATGGATAGAAGATTGAATCATCTCTCCATTATCAGAAACGGAAATTTGAAGAATAGTAAGAGGATTATCTTTAAACATCTTAATCCTAACCCAATCCAACCGCTGAGGTAAAACCTCTCCTACCAAACCACAGTGATTCAGAAATACAACCGAATCCGTTTCAAATTCCGGTTGAGTTTGTGCCTCTAAGCGAAACTCATCAATAGCGACAACCTCCCAACTTCTATCACGGCCAATTGCTACACATTCTCCCTTAACTGGAATTCCTTCAGCCCATTCCAGACGAGTATATTCTCCAAGTTTGGGATTGAGTTGGTGATGGGTTGCTTCGTAGTATCTGTATGGCATTTTAATTATCTTTATTCTGATACTCCTTAACTCCATCCGCTTCCTCTTCCTCATTCACTTCTTCTTTGTCTTTCAAAGGCTTAACCACCCGCGCAATTGCATCTGTGACAAATGCTTTAATAAACTCATCCCTACGATTAAGCTGAAACTGTCGCTGTACCACTTCCGTCATCCCCCCATCTCCCCAATCTTGATCGTGGCGAAAATATTCAATAAAACTTTTACCAGCAATCCGAGTTAAATAAGCGGCTGTAACCCCTTGAATCGCTTTACCAACTAAATAAGTTGCCACATTTAATTGTAAGGCTGTAGAAATAAGTTCAATCGCACCCTTAACAATCCCTAAACTGGCAAGAGTTTTGCCCAAAGATAGAGCAAGTTCCCTCCCTCTTTCCATATTTAGTTCACAACCATAAATCCTGCCAATTTCTACCACCATTTGGGCATTAACAGCAGCAGTTGCCAGTAAATCTATTACAGGTAAAGGCGTAACAGCAATTACCCCCGCGCCAATCCACTGAAACCTTTCCACCACTTTCTCTGCCTGTCGTCGCCGCTGATTATCAATTAGGCGGCGGGCAGCCTCGCCCAAACGCTGAGATTGGAGTAAAATGTTATCAGCAACCAAATCTTCTCCCTCAGCACGCAAAACGGCCGCAAGACGACGGATTAAAGGCATTACATCAGGTTCGAGATCCCCAACTTCTTCAAGAAGTCGGGAATCTGGATTAGCTGCGATCGCAACGACATCCATTGCCGCAATAAAACCCCGCACCCGTTGCCGCAATCTGGCTAAAATAATTTCTTTATCTTCATCATTATAGAGATCGCTTTTATTGAGGACAAGGATCGATCTCTTGCCAATTTCTGCTAATCTCCGTAATGGTTCATATTCCGATTTTCGGATATCATTATCTACGACAAATAATAATAAATCTGCCTCTGTCGCTAACTGTCGGGCTAATTGCTCTCTTTCAGTACCCACTACCCCCACCTCTAAAATTCCCGGTGTATCAGTAATGAGAATCTGGCGATTCAATCCCTTAAGCTTTAAACTATAAGTTTCTCCGGCTGCAGTCGTCCCCATACTAGCACCCACTTTACCCACCATCCGCCCAATTAGTGCATTCACCAGAGAGGTTTTCCCAGCAGAACCTGTCCCGAATACTACCACCTGTAGTTCACCACGCGCTAAAATAGCCTCAATCTCTCGCGAACGACTCAAAAGTTCTTGTCGTGCTACTTCATCCTGAATCTGCTTGACTTGCTGACGTACAGCTTTCAGTGTTTCTGATGCCGCCTCCGCCTTGACTTGAGGAACTTTTGGGCTAAGGCGACGCTGAGTCGAACCCTTCTGAATCCGTCCGAACAATCCCGTATAATAAATAAAGGCAAAAATTAACACCCCCAGTAGGGCAATAATGAATAACAGGAGGAAATTAGCCAGGAGGGGAGCTGTAAAGGAAATTTGGATATATAGCCGATGGAGGGAATCAATCAGCCAAAGCATTAACCCCAGAATTAGGCTAAGACCAATAATAAGCGTTAATAGGCGAGGGAGGGGCATGATTCCATCTTGTTTCCACAAACTGGGGTTGACAACTGAGTGCAAGAACTTGTAGATTATTATACAAAATTATCCTAAATGTAGATGGTTTTAGGGATAATGATAAAGGATGAAGGATAAAGGATAATAATAAAGGATGAAGAATAAAGGATGACGAGTGAATAAAAATTTCTACTTCTTATAGACAACTGGAATTGTTTGAGGAAGTTTGAGTAAGCTTGATACAGGGGATATCTCACCAGATTACTGTTGCTCTTTCACACTTCATACTTGATACTTGATACTTGATACTTCACAAATTGTTTTTCTTGGAGCAAAAAATTCTATGAGTCTGTTCAACCAAATTTTAGGCGCAGTTACTAATCCCACTCAGGAGGGTAGTACTAATCAGCTTGGTAATATTCTCGATACAGTGCAGCAACTAAGTGGCAACCACCAAACCGATTCAGGTGCAGTAGGCTCTGCTGTTTCTATTGTAGGCAATTATGTGCGAGGCGCACTTCAAGAAAAGCGGAATAATGAGGGAGATGCAGTAGCCCAAGGAATTGTCAATCAATTTGGTGGTACTAATCCTAACAATCAAGTAGTGCAAATGCTCTTCAGCGCACCTCAGCTTCAGCAGCTTATTGGCGAAATTGAAAGCAAAACAGGCATGAATGCCACCATGATTCAAGCTATGTTGCCTACCTTAGTTCCCGTCGTCCTCAATTTCCTGAAAACTGGTGCAGATACTAGCGGTGGTAATTCTGTTCTCAATAGCTTTTTAGATGCAGATGGGGATGGTGATGTTGATATGTTTGACGCGATGCAGTTAGCATCTCGTCATCTTAGTCGTTAAATGGTAGAACAGGCATCTCGCCTGTTCCACCTAAATCGAAGCGAAAAGCCTCCGGAAACTTTATTCCTGTGCCTTCGCGTGAGCATGGAGTAACTTAACAAGTTGCATGATTTGTTTCTTGTTAAAGGCTTTGATAATTGCCTTAGCAGCCCCTTTTGGTTCCACTGGAATCTTAATCTGTTTAGTAGTAGCTTCACTAGCAGGTTTAGCCGGAGGTTTAGCAGAAGTTTCAGTAGCAAGTTTAGCCGGAGGTTTAGCAGAAGTTTCAGTAGCAGGTTTAGCCGGAGGTTGGGGAGGTGGTGCTACGATCGTCAGTTGTTGTAAATTTGGACTAGGCGCGATCGCATTTCCTTTACCTTGTTGTAATTGATCGCTAGCTAGCTTGACCTCTTTAATTACTAGCGGTGCTAAGGTTTGATAGGAATTATTTCGGTTTGCGATCGCGTGATAGCAGGTTTTAAGTAACCCTTGCCACAATTCACTCCCTCCTCCCATCAGTGCTAAACGCTTACAGTATTCCTGAATTTGTTGGCGATTCGTTGGTGTATCTTCTTGTTTAAACAACTGCAACATTTGTTTGAGAATACCCGTCACTTCAGGGGCAAAGTTGTCAGGAAGCTTGCTTTGGGCTTTCCCTGGTTGAGGGGAGGTAGGGGCGGTTGTATCAGGAGTGCCCTCACCACTAACGAGGTGTTCCAGATAATTCTGCAATTGGATAAAATTCGGCTCTGCGGCTTGCACAACTTTCTGGGCTTCGTCTTCCCGCAAGCCAAATGGTCCTTGCAGTTGCTCGATCAAATCTTTGAGGATGTCGTAACTCTGTAAGAATAACGTTTCCAGCTTGCGATCGACGTTGAGATCGTTCTCCTTAAGGATTTTAAAACCATCCTCTAATCGGTGTGCCGTCTTTTGAATACTACCAAAGCCCAGCATCGCCGCACCGCCTTTAACCGAATGGGCGGCGCGGAACATTTCATTCACCGTCTCCGGATCTTTGACAACCGTAGGCAAATCTAATAGCCCTTTTTCGATGGTGTCGAGGTGTTCTTTCGCTTCTTCGATAAAATAGCCTAAAATCCGCTGATTCCCCGCATCCACGGTAGTTTTCCCTACTCAAAACGATTGTGTACAACGATACCTACAATGACTGCCACTGGAGATGTTTGCGATATCGCGCACTTTAGCACCGCTTGACTTAGCGAGGCTTGCAGTAGGCACTGCTGGTGGCAGCCATATCGAGCAATTAGACTCTTTATTTTAGACTATCAAGTTCACTTCAGTTCGTAGTTGTCACCTGAAATATTGATAAAACTGCTAATTGCTAATCGCTAATTGCTATATTACTAATTTTACAGCAGGTCAGGCACTGTTTATCGTTAATACAAGGGAAAACTGCTTGTTTTGTGGGTCAATGAGTGAGATAACAGTTCTAGTGCGATCCAGATCGCTGCGCTGGAGCCTTGGAGAGCCAATCTCCTCGAGCCTAACATAGTTGAGAGGCGCTAAACCTAAGCGCGACAATGCTTTGAGAGTAGTGACTCTTCGATCCCTCTTGATTTATAAGAAATGTTGAGTTTCTTTAAAATTTATGACTTTATGATAGGGTGGGTTACAAAAAAAGTCAGAATATGACAAATGGAAGTTCCGAGTTGAGTCGGTATCGCAACTTACCCTGAAAAGGAAGACAGTGTATAACCCCAAATCGGCTCTACTTAAGACTTACGCGAAAATGCCAAATCTCACAACAGAGGTAGGAATATCTCCTGCGTAGTTGCCCTTTCAATTCCCCAACGGGAAACACCTTTCAGTTATAGATAAAAAAACATTTTTCTGAGTTAAGCTAATAAAACATTAGTCTTTTTTCAAACAAAAACAAGGTTCTTATAATAACTGAATTGGTGTTATTTATACCTGCAAAGATTCCGAATAGAAAATATTTTTACGGTAGGTTTTTACTATGGCGCACTCATTAATATCAACGGCGACTGAAGATCGTTCTTCTCATAATTCAAGATCGAAGTATCCACTTGGCAATCCTTCATCTGCACCATCTTCCTCCCAATCCTCTACATCAAATGTCCATTCTTTAGCTGTTCTCTGGGCAAAGAAATATCTGGTGTCAGTGGAGGGAAAAGATGAGTCATCCCCACTAAAAAATTCTCATAATCTCAAAGATGTTACATCTGTAGAAGGTAGGAAGCAGACTGCCGAGAAACTGATGGAAAATCTCACCTTAGCCAGCGCACAAGCTTGGACTCAAACAGAAATTTTGTTAGGAAAAGAATTGCGACGACATAAAGTTAACCCTGACTTAGTTAATCCCTTGGAGATTGCTGCCGATACTCGCCATCTCTTTCAAAAAACCCTCGCAGCTTATGGCGAGGAATGTACGCCACGTCGCTTATCTGTAATTGTCGGGAAAGATTTTGGTAAAGTGCGACATAAATATACTTGTGTCGATCGCCGTGCCATTGGCTTTGTGAGTATGCAGTTTCACTATACTGGGGAAAAGTTATTGACTTGGCTTTCTCCTGGGGAACAGCAATTGTGGAAACCTTACCTCAAGGTTATGGACGATCACATGTATATTCCTCTCCATGCTGCCTACGAAGCTGCTGGCAATCATCCCGATAATTCTCCAATTCTAGCTGCTGTTCAGCATTTTCTCCCGATTATTACTAAAATTGCTATTTCGGTTTCCCAACAAGTTTGCCGTCTCAACCCTAATCATAAAACCTACAGCGGTTTCCTTAGCGAGTCTACGGTGAGAATTGCCACCATTCGCGATGTGGAAATGTTTCAGATTTATCTCTGCTTATGCGTTTTGGAAAATGACATTTGTTCGGTACAGCGAGAACTTTTCCCCCTTTGTGTTATGTTATATCCTCGGTTGGGGGTAACCTGGGGACTGGTACAAGAGATGTTAAAAATTATCGGTTGGGAAATGTACAATTCTCTATCTCCTGAAGATATGGCAATCTTTTTACCTTATCTGCGCATTTTGACGGAGATGTTTTCGGGTGAGGTGTTTGATGCTTTGGGAAAGTAATAGATAGGCAATCTGTTACTCTCTTGGCGTTGGGAGAATTATTTTTTTGATCAACCACTAAGACACTAAGACACTAAGACACTAAGAAGCTGATTTTTGGCTGTTTAAATCAAGCTTAAGAGGAATTTGCATATCTAAAACAACAGCAACCCTACAACCTGACTTACTGAGGAATTTCCTGTTTGTGTCACTTCCCTTTGGAGTTGCTCTACACCCCGATTGAGGTAGGTTGTATGGCTCCCGTCTGACTAGCTTAGGAAATATCAGTGTTCTTGGTGAGTGTTGCTGTTGTTTGTTAGTGAGACAGATTGAAAATTGAACAGCCTTTTTGTACCTCTCAACTTGAATGTTTACTGTACTTTGGGTTCTTTCATCGAAGCTCTATAGCTTCACTTTCTAATTTAGCACCTTATTCTCAAAGTAGTCAAAAATGAAATTTAAGTTTACATTCTTGGAGTAAATGCTCTTGAGATTGTGAAATAAAGTTACAATAACTGGGGATCTCGATTAGCACTTGAGAAACCCGGTTTCTTGGCGTAACTTCGGCGAAACCGGGTTTCTTTGCCTTTGGGGATGGGGGGTGGATTTAATTGTTCAAGTTAACCCGACGAAACCCAAAGGCAATCAGCCGCGCGGGGATATCTCGCAGGATGGGTAAGCGTAAGAAGAAAGGCGGGCTAAAGGTTTGAGTTGTATCTAATGCGGCTTTAATAATTCGCTGCTGCATGAGAGACTGGAATCCCTGAATAATCCGTGTGGGTATTTCTCGCTCCTGTTGTACAGCCGCTAAATCACTTACATCTACTGGCTATCTCTAATCCTAATACCAAGTCTCACATTTTCGACTCTCTCCCGAAAAAGATCCAATCGGCAATTGTTACATATCGAGAATTAGCCGAAGTATCTCCCGATATAGTAATTAGATTTGCGATCGCTCGCTTCCTAGAGTTAGAGTTCATTCCTATGCCTGATAGCCACAGCTATACTGAAAGTCGCAGTATCCTCAATGACTTACCAACTTCTCTCCAAACAGAGATTGAGAAATATGCCGCTGAAGATAATATACCACCAGAGTTTGTGGTAGAGCTAGCGATCGGTAACAGTAGCGTAAATATCAAGCAACAATGCTTACCTCACTTGCCAAATTAAATAAGCTCCCCAAGTTGCAGCACTAAAAGCTAAAATTGTCAACCATATCGGATAGTAAGCTTTACTCATTTTACCTCCAGAAGTTCGTAGGGTTTCTAAGTCAATCCAAGGTGTTGCACCGCGACGAAACCATCCTGTTATTGTTATTTGTTCTCCGATTAAATCGCTGGGGCGGTGTCGCTGAGGTAGCAAGTTTCCGAATGCGCCGAGATAGGAAAAGAGGTGGAGTTTGATTAAGCCTGTGGGGGTTTGTAAAGTTAAATCTGTTCCTAACCAGTTGAGTAAACTATTACGCCCTAGGAGTTTCCCGGTTAATTGGATAGGTTTGCTATCGGGAGGGAGGGTATGAGGATTGGCTAATAATTCGCCTAGGTTTGGTTGATTAATAACTGTGCCTGGTTTGATATCGGGAAAGTAATTGTTAATCCAGAATAATATAGTGAGACTGAAGGCGATTAAAATGCAGGCATCGAGGAAGGAATTGGCATTGTGGAGCCAAATTAGTTGCCAGATATTCAGCCAGTCGCAAATTATCCCAATTAACCAGAGGATACCTCTGAATAAAATACCCAATATCAGTCCATAGAATAGGGCGCTGTGGAATAGGGGTAATGCTTTGTAGCCGTTTAGTAGTTTGGCTAGCCGTGCAGTATTATTGCGAATTGGTGGAGTGGGGGTGGGTAAGTCTAATTCTGTACCGATTTTCCAGTGGTGGGAGTATCGGGCTATGCTATTTAAGCGATCGCCAATTAGGGGATGTGATGCTGTAATACTTAACCAGTCGCGGTATGGGTTGGTGCAATCCCAGTGTAATATTGCTTCAAAGGATATTTGTCCGGAACAACTGCTCAAGGGGATGGCTTGTTGATATCCTATGGGTAGCAATAAGTCAAGGCTTTCTAAAATACTGCTGGTTTGTCTGGAGGTTTGGATATCTTCGGTAATTCCGATGGCAATTTTCAGTAAGGCGCGAGTTAATCCGTTGGGATTTCCGGTGGTTTCGATGGCGGTGCGATCGCTATAATAAATTCTAATTCTGGAAAGCCATAGTAGGGGCAATCTTAGCAGATAGTAAGTACAGTAGCCTAAAGATGCGATCGCGCTGCTTATCCCCAGAATTATCGGTGGTAAAAGTTTCCGATAGGCGGGTAGTTTCCTATCGATTAGTTGGGATAAGTCTTCTCCCCATTTGCTGACTTGCCAATATATAAGATAAGGAATTTGGATGGCTAAGGTAAAAAGAGATATTAAGATAAAATCCCGGTGAATAATATGCCCTAACTCACCTCCATAAATAGTGGCTATTTCATCCTCTGTTAACTGAGATAATAATCCTTCACTGACAACAATTCGGGCTGTGCGAGGTAGATTACCATAGGTTATGGCTAGAGGTGCATTTGTGGGTAATATTTCTAAAGTTGGTAAGGGAAGATGGCGTTGGCGGCAAAAACGCTGTACCATTTTTGCTGCTTCTGGAGAATGAGAGGTAAGTTGACTGAGGGAAAAGGGTTGTAAACCGTAAAACTGCTTTAAGATTCTATCCATTAACCAGGGTAAGAAAATTAGTAGCAGTGTCAGAATTACCCATAAAGTTGGGGTAGGATCTCGGTAAAATAGTTGGATTGGTTCTAAAAAGGGCAACTTTACCAAAATATTATTAGTTGTCCCCATGAGGAATTGTATCCAAAAACGGAGTAAGTAAAAAAATGCGATCGCACTGCCAATTTCCACACACCACAATTGGAATAATTTAGGGGGTTTGGCAGGTTTCCAACTTTCTGCACGTCCTAGGTTACGGAATCTAGGGCTAGTTGTAAAGAGGGAGGGTGTAGACGGTGGAGTGTAGGCTACCGGAAGTTGGGATGAGGTTTGCGGTAGTGGTTGTTGGGGAATAGGAGGTTTCTTTTGAGATTTCCCTCCAGAAAATAAACGCTGCGCCGAATTCCCTAACCACTGTGGAATGTTTGAAGTATTTGGTGATGATGGGGGTGTTTCGTTTAAGGGGACAAATCCTGTCGGGTTAGTGGTGGGGGGAAACTGAGTCGTCAGTTGAGTCAAGGTATTAGTTGCCCAGGATCTAACTTCGGGGTTAGGATCGTCAGTGAGAATTTGGCAAATTGCGATCGCTTTTCGTCCATCACCCACCCGCTGATAGGCTGTCACTAGCCCCACGGCAGCGCGGGAAATGAGGGATTCGTCTAATTCCAACTCGCAGACACCAGACAGATGTGCGATGGCGAGGGCATAATCGCCCTGTTGTAGGGCTGTCATACCGATATCGAGGGAAGGATTGGGAATTGAGTTCATAATCTTTATTTAATAGGGGGGGATATCCTGTAATAGTAATTCCGATTGGGCAAACCCAAACAAGATTACCCATTGGAATCCAGATTGTTGGAAAGCCTTGGAGAAAGATAGAATTGTTTGCGATTGGATCTATTTATAAGTTACATTTATAGTTTCAGGAGAAAACTGACTTATGGATCTGATTATCGATACACAAGTACTTTCATACCGCTTTAAAGGTATTGAGAAGGATATTCATAGCAAAAGTTTAGCAATTTCATCAATTACGGCTAATGAGTTTTTAATAACTCAGCATAAAGACTCAGAACAACCTGACTACTATATTATTCATCCAGCTAGATACCCAGGATTAGACGGCTCTAATATTCCCGATGAATTTACAAACCCTAAATGGGCAAAAATGGGTAATCGTCGAACAGATCATGTAATTATTGATTTTGGAAATCAGTTCTCAGCGTATCGAGAATTTGGAAATGAGGCAATTTCCGAAATTATCAATGAAAATAAATGATGTTACAGAGTATTGAGCTGGAAATTGCGATCGAGGAATTATATCGGGGTGTAAGTTTAGGGCGATAATCTGACGGGTGCTTCCTATAGGATGGAATTACGATCCAGTTATTTTGAGAATCCTGAAAAAATATGCTAATCTTAAAATTAAAAGTAGAGGAAAGTTCTCATGGCTGAAAATACAGTGAAAGTAGACATCTCATTTCAATCACTCCTGGAAGCTATTTCGTCACTAGGAATTGCTGAAAGATACAAGATTTGGGAATTTTTGGAAGCTGAATTATTCCCGAATGAGGACGATTCTCCAGAAGACATTGCCGAAATTCAAGCAGCCCGTGCTGACTACAACGCTGGAGACTACACAACTTTCGATCGATATATGGCACAAAGGGCAAATAAATCGACATGACTTACACCATCCTCATCCCTAAAGTTGTGCAAAAGCAGCTAGATGTTCTGCCCAATGATGTCTACGAGCGTATCGCTGTAAAAATCTTGCAACTTGCCGAAAACCCGCGCCCAGATGTGGTAGTCAAGCTGAAAGGCACTGATAATGAGTACCGTATTCGGATCGGTGATTACCGCGTTCGTTATGAAATCCGCGACAAAGAACTCATCATTCTCCTATTACAATGCAAGCATCGAAAAGATGTTTATAAAAGTTGAAATTGGCAAAACCAGGCGAATTTTAACTCTGTACTGGACAAATATGGAACTCGTTTATGAGCCACTTCCTGCCTGCGCCTAGCCTGCAAATAATACTTTACAGAGTATTGAGATTGACTGAAGCGCGATCGCATTCTGCGGTGTTGGCATGATAGTAAGTTAATGCTGCGTAGACTTCGGCGAGGGTGAGATGGCCGATGCGATCGCAAATCTCTTCAGCATTCAATCCTCGCTTGTACCAGGTTACAATCCGACGAACGGTAACGCCTTTACCGAGGATGTGGGGACATCCACCATGCAATCCGGGAGTGCGTGTAATGAGCGTACCAATATCAATAGATACTGCTGTGGTCATAAACTATGGAAGTTTGAAGGGACTGATCTTTATTAGAGTATAATCATAATTATGAAGACGTTACACGAGTATGATGTTGTTGCCTTGAACGAACAAATAATACCTGGTAGTGGCTCGAAAATCGCTACAATTAAGCTATCCAATTTGCCTGCAATACTATGATTGCCATTCCCTCTGGATTTAGCCCCGAAGAGTACCTTTCCATCGAACATGAGAATACGATCCGACATGAATATCGGCGCGGTTTAGTCTACGCAATGGCGGGAGGTAGCGACGATCATAGCCGTCTCGCGATTAATTTATTAACGCTGATTAATTTTCACCTGCGTGATGGAGAATGTCAGTTTTTTTCCGGTGATGTCAAGGTGAATTATGCGGCTGAGTTTTTCTATTATCCCGATGCGTTTGTGACGTGCGATCCGCGAGATAAGAACGATCGCTATGTGAAGCGCTATCCTAAGTTGATTGCTGAGGTGCTGTCTCCTTCGACTAAAAAGTTCGATCGCACTGATAAGTTTGAGGATTATCAACAGTTGGAATCATTGGAAGAGTATGTTTTAATCTCGCAGGATGAGATGTGCGTGGAGTGTCGCCGTCGGGTGAAAGATGGGGGTGGGGAACGTTGGGAAACGGTGGTTTATTGTGCGGGTGATTTAGTCATGTTACAGAGTATTGAGCTGGAAATTGCGATCGCAGAATTATATCGGGGTGTGAGTTTGGAGCGATAAATGAAGTAAGCTAGAGACAAAGGTTTCAAAATAGATGAAAACTCCATAGCAGAGTGCGAGGCGTTATAATTAAAAATGCAAAATTCCAAATGGAATATACAGAGGACTTGGGAGTATGAGGAGATATGCAAATTGTTTGGACAAAACACGCCCAGGAGCGTCAGCTACAATGGGAGGAGCGATTGAAAATCACCAGGGAAGAGGTTGAAGCGGCTGTCACCAATCCTCAACAGATTGTCGTGGAAGAGGATGTTTTGGTGGCTCAAATTAAACGAGGTAATGGTCTTCTTAGAGTACCCTTTGTTGAAATTGGCAAAACCAGGCGAATTTTAACTCTGTACTGGACAAATCAAGTTAATCGATATTGGCAGGAGAATCCCAATGAAAGTTAAATACGATGCAGAAGCAGACATTCTGATTTTTATCTTCCGTGATGCGTTTCCAACCAATGCTATTTCTGAACCTGGAGGTGTGATTGTCAGTTATGACGAAACTGACGAACCTGTTACTATCGAATTTCTCAATGCCTCCAAACGTCAACTGTTTAATCCTCAAGATCTGATACTAACGATCGCAACTTAGTTGATGTGCTTTATCGAGGTGGCACGGCAATATTGTCAGCTTAATAAGTGAGGATACTATAATAACGTTAAACGAATATGATGTTGTTGCCTTGACCGCAGAAATTCAGGCAATCCACAAAGAAACCTCTGGGCCGATTTTGCTCCGACATGGACAAGTTGGCACGATTCTCATGAGCTTTGACAATCGCGCTTATCTAGTAGATTTTGCTGATGCTCAAGGCAATACCTATGCAATGGAAACTGTTCCCTCAGAAAAACTCATGCAACTCGTTTATGAGCCACTTCCTGCCTACGCCTAGCCTACAAATAATACTTTACACAGTATTGAGCTGGAAATTGCGATCGCAGAATTATATCGCGGTGTGAGTTTGGAGCGGCAAATGAAGTAAGCTAGAGACAAAGGTTTCAAAATAGATGAAAACTCCATAGAGGGAAACTGGCTATGAATTGGAAAGCATACATTCACTCAAATCCTAAAATTCTGCTTGGCAAGCCTGTAATTAAGGGAACACGAATATCAGTAGAGTTTATTCTAGGGTTGTTTTCAGAAGGTTGGACAGAACAACAAATTATAGAAAACTACCCAACGCTTAATCATGAATCTATCCAAGCTGTATTTGCTTTCGCGGCTGAATGTCTGAAAGAAGACGTATTTTATACACCTTTACTCTTTGCTGAGGCAAGTTAATGCGGTTTCTGGCAAATGAAAACTTTCCACTGCTTAGTGTACGAATTCTACGACAAGCGGATCTGGAAGTCGCTTCTATTACCGAGGATTCTCCAGGAATTGAGGATTCCGAGGTTTTGGTTCGTGCGGCGGATGAGCAACGGGTAATTTTGACGTTTGATCGCGATTACGGTGAACTCATTTATCGCTTGCGGCTGCCTTCACCAAGAGGTGTCATTTATTTGCGGTTTCGTCCTCACGCACCAGAAGAACCAGCATCAATATTGTTAAATTTATTACAAACCGAAGGATTGCAATTTGAGGAATGGTTTACGGTGGTGGAGCGCGATCAAATTCGTCAACGCCCGCTACCATAGTTATTGAAACTGCGATCGCTGTTGCAGTTGTGGCGATCGCAGAATTATATCGGGGTGTGAGTTTGGAGCGATAACGGTTTGCGGTGCTGGAACGCGATATAACTATTTTGAAAGTTTTGAAGAAATATGCTAAATATAAAATTAAAAGTGAAGGAAAGTTTTGATGACTGAGAATGCCGTGAAAGTAGATATCTCATTTCAATCACTGGAAGCTATTTCGTCAGATTGACTTAAGTGCGATCGATCGGTTTCTGAGGTAGTGTAGCAATCTACCAAATTTTACTTTTAGTTTTTTCATATCGAAGCATAGGAAGATTTTATGGCTGGTACAACTGTATGGGATCAATTGTCAAACGAGATGTCAAAAAGTGACGATAGTAAGTTTAAGGACAAAGTAATTTCGCTTTTACGAATATTAGATCCTTCTTTTGAAGAATGTTCAGATATTCCAGGAGCGGATTTTGTTGTAAGGTCTAGTGAAGATAAGCTTGACTGGGTAGTACAGTGTCAGGCTTTTGATGTTGAGTTCGATTTGGATGAGAATCACGCTTTACAAATTGTTTCTACAACAGAAGCATTTATAAGTGAAGGATTTAGATGCGATAGATATTGGGTACTGCATAATCATCAGAATGGGAGGCGTGGGCGAGGGAAATTCAGTCATTTTTTAGGTAAAATTGAAGAATATAAAGCAAGCTTAGAAGCCTCTGGCAATATCAATAATTTTCGATTATTACAACGTCAAGAGTTTCTTGACAAAGCAGAAAATGAATTTAGAAGTACATTAACCTGTTTACTTCAAGAATATTCACGTCGATACAGACTAGACATAGAAAACAAGCTTGAGTTTGGAAAATACTATGTTCCTAACGTACCTGCTGAGGAATCTGAGATTAGCTTTAGAGAGCATGAGCCTATCCCTAATGTCAAACAAGTACCAAGTAATGGAAATCAGAGTGTTTCCGAACTTGTTATTTCTGAGAGAAAAGATATTATCTGGACTTTGATGCACGGAGAAGCTGGTGCAGGTAAAACAACTACAGCTCTCTATACTGCAACCACAGCAAATAAAATAGTATTTTTCATCAACTGTGATATCTTGAATTTCTATTCATTACGTTCAGGGACTAACTTCTTATTAGAGCATATTCTCAGAATGTTAAATATTTTAGAAGAATTTGAAGATGAAACGGATAGAGAGTTATTGTACTCGCTCTCAGGTGCAACCTTGGGAAAAACGATTGAACACTCAGAGAAACATATCCTTGTGTTCGATGGTTTAGATGAAAATAGATTTTATTCAGATCCCAGTAGTGAAGGGATCAAGCGTTTAAGTGATAGGCTATCAGATATTCACTGCCCAATTATTTTAGTGACTAGGACATCGCATTTTGAAGAAAGTTTATTCAGCGAATTAGTGACTGTGAATAATAGCAGAGGGGGAGCTAAAGCTCGTAGGAAAGCAAGAGCTTTAAAACTAGATATCTGGTCGAGCGATCATATTTTGCAGTTAATTGATAAAATTATGGAGGACTACAAAAAAAATCTCCCAGATAGTGAAAATTCTCCAAGAATTTTAGATGGTGAAAGTTTCTTAAAAATTCAAAAATTTAGATGTCTTTTTTTAGATGAATCATACAGAGATTTTTACGGTGAGTTACCTCTCAACCCACTTTTTTTACAATTTATACTGTCTGATGTCGTTGAACGGGATATTCAGCCAGTAAACAGACCAACTTTGATATATCAGTGGGTTCGACGAAAAATATATCGAGACATTGAAAAAGATAATCGTCCTTTTATTATTGAAAAAAAATCTGCAAAGGATTTAACGTCGTCAGAGCGTAGTGAGCGAAATGTTCAAGTAGACAAAATTTTATATATTATGGAACTTGTATCAAAAGATATGACTTTGGGTCGTGAAGATGGTACATTCGTCCTAAAAGATTTGACAGACTCTCAAAAAGTAGAAGAGTTTGCAGCAAAAATTTTTCAGGTAGATAGAGTAAGAATTATAGATGTACTTTTGAATTCTGTTCTGACATCTCATGCAACATTGACTCGTGAGAAATATCGTTCGACGAAGCAGAAAATCACATTTATATTCAAAATCTTACAGGAGTATTTTCTAGCATTATTTTTGGTTAGAAATAATGAAGATTTCTCGCGATATCCTAAAAGTATAATATCTTTTTGTGAAGAAATCATAAAAACCGATCCTGAAGAAGAATTATGGATGTATCTTAGAGAAAACTTTGATTTTTCGCAAGGAAATACACTTATGATTGATAATCAGCGATATGGTTTGAATCCCTTATTTGGGTGCAAAAACCCAGATCGGAAGGGCGATATTATTTTTGTTCATGGCTTGATGGGTCATGCTACGAAGACTTGGCATCCTAGCGAAAAGGACGATCCAGATTCATGTTGGTTAGGATGGCTTGCCAAAGATCAAAAGCTATCAGAACTAGGAATTTGGACATATGGATATGAAGCAGAGCCTTCCGCTTGGAAAGGTAAAGGAATACCTCTGTTCGATCAATCAAGTCCTCTATTAGATTACTTGGATAGCCAAGAGTTAGGAGACAAACCTATTATTTTTATTACTCACAGTTTAGGCGGTCTCTTAGTTAAAAAGATGCTGGAATCTGCTGACAAGTATCCCCAATCTCAAAAATTTATTCACCAAACAAAAGGGATTGTGTTCTTGGCAACTCCACATCAGGGTGCACATCTAGCTGAGTTAATCAAAAATATTGGTACTTTGTTCGCACGTCTTGAACCCATCGTTAACGATCTTAAAGCTAATGAGCATAATCTACGATCACTTAATGAAACATACAGGCAAAAATGCCGTAGTTGGTGTATTGAAACTAAGGTATATTTTGAAACAGAAGCAGTGTTCGGAGTGAAAGTAGTTGAAGAAATGAGTGCAGATCCAGGACTTTTAGACGTAAAACCATTTGCAGTTCAGGGAGCCAATCACATTTCTATTGCCAAGCCTGAGTCTGAAAATTCGCAAGTATACATAGGAGTTAGAAAGTTTATAAAGGACTCCTTGAATATACCTGCAAAAATTCCTTTGAATTTGCCTGATAAAGTTACCAAAATTATTGAGGTTGATGACGTTTGCCAGAACGAATTCAAGCGGCTCTGATCGCGCGTGCTGCGGAAATTGAATATCCGATCGCAGCGACGATCGCCATTTCGATCGCCAGTTTTCTCGACACAGAAGCATTAGGTTTCGTAGATTGCAAACCAGGAGGCGGGCAGTAAAATCGATAAGTCACAGGCGATGAAGTTTTTGATAAGGTGAAAGCCCGATCGCTAAAATGATGAATAGATGTTGCTGCCAAGATAACCATGACCACCATCACCCTCAACCTCTCTCCCGAACTCGAACATCAGATCCGCACTGAAGCATCTCGACAGGGCGTTGAACCCCATCGCTACATCCTCAACGCCCTACAAGAACACCTCCAGCCTAGACTTCCAACCACCCAACCTACTGAAGCCGACTTGCTGCAACAAATTAACATCGGCTTTTCTGCAAAAACCTGGGAAGAATATCATGCCCTCATCACCAAGCGTCATGCCGAAACCCTGACTCCCGAAGAACACGAACAACTGATTCAAATGAGCGATCGCCTTGAACAACTCAATGTTACCCGCATTCAAGCCTTAATTCAACTCGCAACCTTCCGTAACCAACCTCTGACAGATCTGATGCAAACCCTCGGCATCAATCCTCATCCCGATATCGTTGATTATGTCTGAATCTCGCCTCACACAGCAGCAACGACAATTCATTAAACAACGCGCCAATGGTTGCTGTGAGTATTGTCTCAGCCAAGCTAAATTCTCTTCAGATCCCTTCTCCATTGAACACATTATCCCTCGCTCCAAAAGTGGCACCAGTGATTTGGATAATCTGGCGATCGCTTGTCAAGGGTGCAACAATTTTAAATACAGTCATATTCGAGTCATCGATATCCTAGAGTTGCTATAATAAAACTAAATCAACCGTAGGAAAAACATTTGCTTTTATAATGACAGATGTCGCCAGCGGGTTGAAGAGAATGGACTCGCTTCACGCTGCACTTTTCATTAAGGTTATCTCAATCTGGCTGTTTTGCCACCATCAGAAGTCGCATCAATTATTGCAGCGGGCGGCTTCGATTCACCTGTGCTGTTCTTTCAGAATCTAATAACTTATGCTTGGTACGCCAGACGCAATACTATTCCTCGATCTTATGGATAACACGAAAAGGGTTCATTGAACCTCACCAAACTATTATGCAAGCAACCAATCTAAAATTCTTGCCACCTGCATTGAGATCGAGAAACTATCGCCTCTTTGTTGCAGGACAGAGTATCTCGCTCATCGGGACATGG
Organism: Limnofasciculus baicalensis BBK-W-15; assembly: GCF_024178385.1. Lineage (GTDB taxonomy): Bacteria > Cyanobacteriota > Cyanobacteriia > Cyanobacteriales > Coleofasciculaceae > Limnofasciculus > Limnofasciculus baicalensis. Next base: position 31,669 of record NZ_JAMZMM010000009.1, read on the forward strand.
ATGACTCAAATTGCTACTGTATGGCTGGTTTATCACCTCACTAATTCGGCTCTAATGTTGGGAGTAGTTGGATTTACCAGTCAAATTCCCAACTTATTATTGACACCCTTTGGGGGCGTATTTGCCGATCGATTCTCGCGTCATCGGATCTTAATCGGTACGCAGATTCTGGCAATGGTGCAATCATTAACCCTCGCGGCCTTAGCTTTATCTGGTGTCATCCAAATTTGGCAGATCTTAGTATTAAGCTTGTTTCAAGGAATAATTAACGCAATAGATGCACCAGCTCGACAAGTATTTGTCACCGAATTGGTCGATCGCCGCGAAGATTTAGCTAATGCGATCGCGATTAACTCAACGATGTTTAATGGGGCACGATTAATTGGTCCAGCAATTGGCGGATTACTCATTGCCCAAATTGGTGAAGCTTACTGTTTCCTGATTGATGGGGTCAGTTATATTGCCGTAATCGCGGCTTTATTAGCGATGAGATTCAAGCCTAAGCAAATGCCAGTCATGAAAGGTAATCCAATCCAAATCATTAAAGAAGGATTTGATTATGCTTTTAGTTCTCCGCCGATTCGCGCCATTTTATTACTATCATCTCTAGTTAGCTTGATGGGGACGCAATATGTCGTAATCATGCCAGTTTTTGCAGATAAAATTCTCAATGGTGATGCCCAAACACTCGGAATGTTGATGGCAGCATCAGGTATTGGTGCTTTAGCTGGAGCTATCTATTTAGTTACTAAAAGAACAGTCATCGGACTAGGTAGGCTAATGATTATCGGTCCAGCAATTTTAGGTATCGGTTTAATTGTTTTTGCTTTGTCACGTTTTTTACCACTGTCTTTATTAGCAATGTTACCGATCGGCTTGGGTACAATTTTACAAATGGCCGCAGGCAATACAGTTTTACAAACAATTGTAGATGATGATAAACGCGGGCGAGTAATGAGCTTGTATACCATGTCATTTTTAGGAATAACTCCCTTCGGTAGTCTTTTAGGCGGAACTTTAGCAGATCGAATCGGTGCGACTAATACCTTAATTCTTGCTGGTATTGCTTGTATTTTAGCTTCGCTATTCTTCCGCAGGCAATTACGAGCCTTAAAGAAAACTGTTTACAACATTTATCAACAAAAAGGGATCGATCTGGGGTCGGAGATCCGGAGGAATTAAATTTTGATTGATTTTAATACTATCTTTTTAGGCTGCCTATCGTAGTTAATCATTTCCAGCATTCTACCCGATCGCCAAAGCTCAAATATTCAATTTGAGAGATAGTTCCGAGCGAAAAAATATCTTAGAGTATAAGTAGAGATGGTAGTAGTTCAGGCGATAGCATCAAAAGAAATATAACAACCGCGCTGCAAAGGTGTCAAAGTTTACGGTATACTTCGTTAACGCACCCTACAAGAGCAGCGATCTATCTCTCTACCTCACGTTAAGCTAAAAACAGACAACAGAGAGTAAACCTAGGCAAAAGGTTAATATTAATGGTTGCGATCGCCCAAAAAACCCTTTCCTTCGAGGAATTTCTTAACTGGGATGACAAATCCGGTAGGTCATTCGAGCTAGTCAAAGGAGTTGCCATGCCCCTGAGTGAACCCACAGCGAAACATGAGGATGTCGTGGATGGTTTATGTCGTCTCTTGGTGGAGCATTGCCAATCCTTGAACCTTCCCTACATTCCTCGACAAAGTAAACAAGTAAGATTGAACGCTATCCCTGGCGAAAGTGAATCAAGTCGTAAAGCTGACATTGTGGTATTTGCGAAGGAAGAATGGGTGAGAATGCGTCAAATTTCTGCCTCTGCTGCTGCTTATATTCCACCTCCCTTGGCGATCGAAGTTGTTAGTACGAATTGGCGGGATGATTACCGGATCAAATTGAATGAGTATGAAACATTAGGAATCCTGGAGTATTGGATTGTTGATTATGCAGGGTTGGGAGGCGTTCAGTATATTGGCTCTCCAAAACAGTCTACGGTAACCGTTAACCGCTTAATCGATGGTGAATATCAGGCACAGCGATATCAAGGAGAAGCCACTATTGTTTCTCCAACATTTCCTCAGTTAGTATTAACGATAGCTCAAATTGTTGCGATGACAGAAGTTTAGTGTTTGCAACTTAGCAGTCATTCTGATTTTTATCTTATGTCTAACCCTATGCCTGCCAGAGATATTTACCATGACGCAGTAAAATCAGCCCTTATTAAAGACAATTGGGTAATCGTTGCCGATCCTTATCGCATTCAGTGCCAAGATATTGATTTATCCGCCGATATTGCTGATGCAAGACCAATCGCTGCTGAACGAGAAGGTCATAAAATTGTTGTTGATATCGAATGTTTTGTAGGACGCTCCTTAATGACCGATTTTCACCTGGCACTAGGCAGATATAAGCTCTATCAAATGCTACTGGAAAAAACTGCACCCGAATATGACCTTTACCTAGCTATTGATGACATTACATACATCAATTTTTTCAGGCGTGAGGGGATTGATTTTCTGGTGCGCTCCAGTAAAATCAAGATCTTTGTTGTGAAGATAGATGAACAGGAGATTGTGCAATGGATAAGCTAAATCAGTATCGCCAAATTATCGAAAAAATTCTGTCCGAATATCGAGATTGGGCGGCAGGTGCGAATCAAATTGGCGTACAGGAATGTGTTTCCTTCGATCGAGAACATGACCATTATTTCTGGTTTCATGTTGGTTGGGATGGCAAGCGGCGAGATTTTGGAGTGACAGTCTACCTCAAAATTGAGCAAGGAAAAATTTGGATTGAAGAAGATTGGACTAAACAGGGCATCGCCAACGAGTTATTAGATGCTGGAGTTCCTCCCGAAGACATTGTTCTCGGCTTTCAGCATCCCAGTAAGCGCCCCCTCACTGAATTTGCGATGGCTTCGCCCAACCCAGGCATCGGATGAGCATTAGTATACGATACAAGTAATGACGCTCACTATTCCCGCGAGCCTGCCAATCAGTATCGAACTCATTTTACTCAACTTACTCTTTAATTTCATCAAAACTTTACTATAATTTGTTCATTACTTCACATTTCACCCTTTAATCTCTGTGGAAACTTGGATATACTGAAACAGTGAAGGATTCGATCGTGCATGAAAACCCTGATGATCCCTCATCAGTTCTGACTGTTATTTCATTTTAATCTTTGGCAGCAACTAAGGCATTGTAGTTTTTAGCACTGACTGCAAACTGCTAGGGAGCGGTATTGCCGTGGCATCAATTTCCAGGGCAAATCCTTCAGGTTTTACATTGCTTATTGTTGCTTAAATAGCAGGAGTAATTTACTCCTGTCAGGGATATTTTTTGTCAAAAATGAAATAACTATCAATTCATATCTACCACAGGGTTTTCTTGACGTAGCATCTATCTGTAGCAGATTTAACCTGCTATCAATACCAACTTCAAGTTTATAAGGGTTCTGAAATGTTGAGCTTTGTTGCTAAATCCTGCCTAGGTATCGCTAGTCTTTCAGCTATTTTCTCTTTTTTCTCTTTCGTTACTCCCTCTGCCTCTGCCTTGAGTATTAATGGAAATAACGTTGAAAACATCACCTCTGGCGATATTGGACAATCCTTTGCTATTTCTTTTGGTGGTAATATAAGCGGGAAGGATCAAGCTGGATTATCCTCTGAGGCTATATTGAAACTATCCGGATTTGAAACAGTCACCAAAGTAATTAATGGTATCAATAAGCAGGTGACTGAAGTGAAGTTTGATATCCTTCTGGGCAATACCTCTGACAAAACTATTGTGTCGAGTAGAACATCTGGCTTTGGATTTGACGTTAGCCAAACCCTATTGGGTGCAACAATTACAGGGATTGACTCCAAAACCTCGCCCCTTTTTGCTAAGGCTAATTTGGATAGTAAAATGTTTGAAGGGAATAAGGGAAATTCCAGCCTTTGCTTTAGCGATAATACAAATAACTGTAGAGGTGGGCAAAATGGTGGGGTGACAACTGGTAATAAAGGCAGCTTTTCAACTTCCTTTTATTTAGATTCGTCTGTTAAAAAGATTAACCTGAATAATTTCGGAGTTCGCTATCAGAGTATCGATTTGACTAGTACTACAAAATTTGATGGTCAAAGTGGAACGGGTTATCCTCTAAAAGTTGCTCCAAAGGGTAGTAAGAATTGGGAAGATTGTAAGGATTCTCAGTTGTGGTAATTTAACAAATAACAAATAACCAACAACAAAAGCATGAAAAATCGGTGAAGCTGAGACAGTCTTGCGAAAAGGTAAATCTTTGTTAAGATGAAAGGAGGAATTTAAGGGAGTCTGATAGAACTCAAATAGATTACAGGGTATCCTCTGGCAAAAATAAATCTACCGGGTTCAATTCAGTATTTCCTTTAAAAAAGTAAATACCATAAAAAAATATGCAGACTTTACCAGCTATTTTGACTCCTTGGCAGCGCCTGAAGAATAGAGAAATAAGTTATGAAGAAGCACTGAGGATGTTGGTAGACGATCGGGGGAACATTAATCTAGAATTACTTGATGCCGAAGTACATAGTCGCTTCTTTCGACAAGTGCCCAATCGTAGTGCTTTGCCTCCAGTCATTCCTCTATTACTTTGGCGTGGTTGTTACTGCTTGGGGAGTCCAGTTAGTCTTAAAGAAGAAGATATCCAAAATTTGAGCGATCGCACTCTCACTGAGATTAACATTATTCCCATTTCTGAGAAGAGTTATCGCGCTTGGCATCTCAGCCAAACCTTTAATGGCAATAGTATCACATCTGCTACCCCAATTAATCCCCTGACGGGAAAGACGGAACAAGAAGATATCAATGAAGTTACCGAATTATATCTTAAGAAAGCCAACGACCAAATTAGTCGAATTAAAACTATTATGTCCGGTGCGCTGCGGAATCGTGCTAGCGATATTCACTTAGAACCCACACCGGAAGGTTTAAAAGTTCGCTATCGAATTGATGGTATTCTCCGAGATATTACTACTTTATCACCAGATCTGAGTCGCCCCTGTGTAGTTGCTCTTAAAGTTATGTCCAATATGGATATTGCTGAAAGTCGCCGCCCCCAAGATGGGAGAATTGGCGAAAATTATACTTCTGGAGAGGAGACAGATTTGGGGTTGGATATGCGAGTCAGTACTCTCCCTTGTATGGGTGGCGAGAAAGTAGTAATTCGGTTATTGCCCCGCCGCAACCCATTTTCTGGGATGGAAGAGTTGGGATTTTCTCCTAATAAGTTGAATATCTACAAAGGTTGGTTAAAGGAACCTCAAGGAATGGTAATTCTCACTGGTCCAACGGGTTCTGGTAAAACTAGTACTCTGTACAATTCTTTGCAGGCGATCGCAACTGAAAATGTTAATGTGGTCACAGTAGAAGATCCGGTAGAATATGTGTTACCTCGGATTACCCAAACCCAGGTAAATGAAATGGCGGGGATGACTTTTGCCGCCGGATTGAGAGCAATTTTACGGCAAGATCCAGATATTATTATGGTAGGAGAAATTCGGGATAGTGAAACAGCAGAAACCGCAATTCGTGCGGCACTAACTGGACATTTAGTCTTAACTACTCTACATACTAATGATGCGGTAAGTGCGATTCCACGTCTGAAAGATATTGGTCACGATCCCGGTTTAGTTAGTGATGCTTTATTGGGAATAGTCGGACAACGTTTAGTCCGGAAAATTTGCCCTCATTGTGCTGAACCATATAAGCCAACAGATGGAGATTTGAAGAAGTTAGGGTTATTGAGGGAAGAAGCCAATCCGAAGGCTTGGCGTTGTGGGAAAGGTTGTGCGAAGTGTTTTAATTCTGGTTATTTGGGAAGAGAAGCGATTGTGGAATTGCTGAATATTGATGATACAGTGCGGCAGCTTATTTATGAAGGGACGATGACTCAGTTACACCAATATTTAGGTGAAATTAAGTTTCATTCATTTCGGATGGCGGCGATTGAGAAGGTGACAACTGGGGTGACAACTATACAGGAAGTTTTGCGGGTTTTGCCTCATAGTGCTTTGTATCGGAAGTATGGGTAGTGGGGAGTGGGGTGTTGGGATATAAGCATGGAACAACCCCTCCCCTAAGAGGAGAGGGGAGTAAGATTTCTGGCTCCCCTCTCCTCTATCCACTGGGGAGTGTTAAAGAATCAGCCTTCTAAATCAGGAGTTACGCATAAGTCGTCAGAAACTCGGTTTCTTCCTCAACCTTAATCGTCTAAACCCACGATTTTCTGTAGAAACCGGGTTTGTTTGCGTAACTCCTATAAATATTACTCCAGACGCTAATTCAGTATTTTTACTCACAAGTCAATCCCGGATCGCAGAAACTTTATCAAAATAAATGGTGATTCCATCAATAAAATTACCGAAAACTTACAGAAATTTGACAGAAAATCAACATATTAGTTAAAACACACAATCTTATTTCATGCAATCTTTATCCGGAATACCTGAGTCATTGTCCTCAAAGAATTAAGCCAAATGGCGTAGGCAATATCAGCAAGAATACTGATGAAAAACTTTGAAAAAAAAAATACATTATTGATATGTGAGCGAAACATTATCTTTTCAATAAAAGAAGATGTTTTATTTGACAACAAGTTCGGTACTATTCCTTATATATCAAGGGTGACAAACCTTTTTACAAGGTTTTCTGTTAGCAAGATCTACTAGGTTGATTAATCGTCTAAAACCATAAAGTTCTGCTGAACTGATCGTGGTGTGGGCAAATGTCTGTCAATTACATTAAGGAATTAAACTATAACTATGAAGGCAACTATCAAACGTTTAACATCTGCGATCGCAGCCACTTCAATCCTTACATTCAGCGCCTTGGGTGTAAAAGTTGAAAATGCCAGTATTCAGCCACTACAAGCAGTTGCTCAAACAGTTTCTTGTAACACAATTCGCCCAGTTAGTACCTTTTTTGCAACAGCCGCATCATCGGGTGTTAATATTCGTTCTGGTCCTTCATTAACTGCTTCTATTGTTGGTCGGTTAGCCCCCAATGAACGCCGAGATTTTGATGCCTGGACTTATGGTGATATAGTTAACGATCTTTGGCTAAATCGTCCCGATGCGCGGTGGTATCGACTCAAGGGTACAAATTACTGGGTTGCTAGTGGTGTCGTGTATGGAAATCCAAATCCTGCACCTCCAACATTGTGTTCCAATAGTGGCAACTTTTTCCGAAACCCAGAAGCATTTTTCCAATGGGCTAACGGACAAAGAGGTATTCGTCGATTAGATAGAAATGACTTACAAGGTCAATGTGTTACTTTGATCGCCCGCTATGTCCAAGAAGTCTTTATGGCTTCTAACGAACGAACTATTTCGCGGGCTTACAATCACGGTTATGGCACGGCTGGGACACTTGCAAATAATGCACCTTTCAATCAATATTTCGGTTCTTATATCAGACCTTCTGCTACCTCAGATTTACCCAGACGTGGTGCTGTAATTTCTTTCCCAGGTCCAGATACCAGATACGGACATGTAGGAATAGTCATGGAAGTGCAACGACTCTCCAATGGACAGCGACAAGTGAAGATATTGGAATCTAACTGGGACAATAAAGCTGAAAATAGCACTGTAAGAATCAGCGGTTGGATCAACATTCCTAGCTCTAATAGCTATGGCGGAACCAATGGCTGGACTAATCCTCGATAAATCTATTATCTTACAGTCAGAAGTCGGGTTTCTTCAAGAAACCCGACTTCTCAACCCCTGCTAGTGAAGCCGATCGCTTTATAAACAATATAATATCAAGGTAACACCATGCTAAAATTTTTCTATCTAACTCTTTTTGTATCTATCACCTTAATTTCCCACACCCAGAAACCCAGTTTCGCCAATAAACCTGACTTACCACACCCTCCTATAAGCGCACAACTCTCCAGAACTTCACCAGAGCAACTTATCTCAAATTCTGACACCGATACGCCAGCCTGCTACATTGAAACACCAGATGGTAGTACTGTAGATCTCAGTAATATTTGTGGAAAACAACCTGAAAACCCAGCGGTTCAACCTACTAATAATTGTGTCCAAATTACCGATCCACAACGTAGAGCATTAATTGCTGAATCCTGCAGTAATGATGGTAATTGTTTAGCCAATTTGGGATGCCAACAGCCACCACCACCAATGTATTTGCCTAAAGATGGCTCTACACCGGGGTAGTCTGAGAGAGATTATTATTTTAATAATACTTCTGTCTTTCCCTAGAAAGGTCGTTATAGACGTTAATTCCCTATAAATTATGTTAAAATATTTAGGACTTACGCAGTTATGCTATCAGTAGGGTGCGTTATGTAACGCACCCTACTATATATGGAGTTTAGTGACAGATTTTGCGTAAGTCCTGATTCCGTGACGAATAATCTCCGTTTTATCCTTGATACAAGTGTCATTGTAAGTGAGTATAGTTACTATAACTAGTAGCCATCAACTCGTACAGAAAAAAAATACGATGCCTCTGGCGGGTGAAGGCATCGCACTCCTCTCACCCAATCTTACCTATCAAGACAAAAACAACCCATGTCTTACAGCGACTTTACCCTGGATGACTTAAAAAGCCAATTCAACCTAACCCTTCAAGAAAGAGTTGAATTATTCCCGTCAATCGCACCCATTTCTCCCAGTGCGCTTTTAACAGAAACTCTAGAAGAAAATATTCAGCTTGCCTTAGAAATAGACACAGAAAAAGCCAGGTCTGAATTAATTATTGCACCAATCCTAGTCGAAATACGCAAGCATTTTCAACGTCAAATCAGCCTCTTCTCTGGCACAGAATTCAATATCGATAAAACCAAAGGATTAAGTGGTAGATGTGATTTCATCATCAGTCATTCTCCCGAACAATTAATCGTGACTGCGCCAGTAGCAACTATAGTAGAAGCTAAAAACGATAACATTAAATCTGGTATCCCGCAGTCCATTGCCGAAATGCTAGCCGCTCAACTATTTAATCAACAAAAAAATAACAACATTCCCTGTATTTATGGCATAATCACTACAGGTAGTATCTGGAAATTTATCAAACTAGTCGAAAATCAAGTTTATCTGGAATCAAGAGAACATTTTATTAATAATCTAGAATTAATTCTCGGTATCTTATCCCAGATTATTGACACCACTCGCCCAAATCATTAGCCTAGCCAGACTTGACTTTATCACTTGCACCAATCTCAATTGGGCGGTTGTAGACGCGATCGCGGCTTCCCGAAGGGTAACCGCAGCTACACAGACAAAACCCGCCTGCGCGGGTTCTGAAACCCTTGATTTTTCCTTAGTCTGCGGAGGCAGACTTTGTTTGTGTAGCCGCGATTTCCAATCGCCCAGGCTTATTGCTCCCCACCTCCCGATACGGCATCCGCTGTTCCATTCCCCTAATCCAAATCGCTCTCCATCACAACCGCGATCGCAGATTTGGCATTATCCTGAAATTCCTGAATATTCACCCGCCGCAGCAATATAATTGCCGTAATCATCCCCACCGCTTGCAAAATAAAAACCAATCCATAAGCCAACCAAGGCTCGGTAAATAAAACCTTCCCCAAATTCAAAACCGCCCCACCCAAAACCGTAGCAAATCCCCTCGCCATCGCTTGGGATAATCCCCAAGCCCCAATAAAAGTACCCGCCACTTCCGCCGCTGTCAAATCCAACATTAAACTAGTCGCCGCCGCAGTAAGTACGCCAGAAGCTAAACCAAAACATAGTAAGCTAGACTTCAGCAACCCAGGATTAGCAGAGAATCCTGCCATAATAAATAATACCGAACATACTGCTGCTGCTGTACACCCCGCTGTAATAGTTTTTTGCTTACCCAATCTTGGTAAAATCAAGAAGCCAGTGATACTAATCCCAATTAAAGTACCCATTCCGAAAGGTACATTCAATTTAGTAGTTTCCGAGATACACATCCCGAATACTTCCCCACCGAATGGTTCCATTATCGCATCTTGGGTGAATAAACTTAAAGTTAATACTAACAAGAAGCTAAAAAATATACCAGTTTGACGGTTAGCAGTTAACACCCGCAGCGCCCGCACAAAAGTAATTTGCTCTTCTCTTGCAACTAAAGTAGAACGGGAATTATATCGTGAATATTTCTTCTCAATACCAATAGTTCCCAGCCAAGATAATCCCAGTACAATCCCTGGCATAATCGTAAATACTGGATTAATCGTAGCTCTTAATTTTGCGATATCGGCAAGAGGTGCAGATTGAGATGGATCGTAAGATAAAATTTCATTACCACAAATTTCCGGCTGTGCCAGTAATTTTGAACTAATAATAGCACCCACGACAATTCCCACCATCAACATTGACCAAACAACCGCAATCAGTTGAGATCGATTATCCTCATCCGTAACATCTACCAATAAAGCCGCAAATGGGGTGGAGCTAGCACTAAGAGCTATACCGTAGAGGGCAAAAACAAAGGCGACTACGAGTGCCCAACCATAGCTTTGGATACCCCAACCCGTCGCTTGGATGCTACCACCGAGTTGCCAGATCGCTTGTAGGGCGATGAAAGATAAAGTAGTAAAAGCTGCAACCCCTAGCCAAACATAGCCAGTGCGATGGTAACCTAATATTGGTCTAGCATCGGACATCTGACCAAACCACACCCGCGCTGGGCTGACAAATTGGGACATTGCGATGGCAGCCCCAGCGATGAAGGGCAATACTTTCAACTCATCAATCATCACCCGATTCAATACTCCTAGAGTCAGGAGCGACATGATTCCTAATCCCATCTGGAATAAACCCAGACGAAACATAGTCAGGAGGTTAATTTTGGGCATTTTCGGTTTTTTTTGATCGGAAACTGTCTTACTATAGTAAGCGGTTTGTTATATTCACTTCCAATAAAGTAGTGCTGCAGTACTACTCATAATCCGTTTCACTGCTAATAAAGTAGT